>JAFEGU010000004.1 GCA_018239725.1 Verrucomicrobiota bacterium
CTAGGAATTATCATCGAATAGCATAATTGAGAGGAGATCATGTTCGCAGTCATCTATCGCAACTATGTCAAAGAAGGACATGATGAACTATTCCAACAAGCTTGGAACGAAGTTGCCAATTATTTTGTCCAACACCGAGGAGCGATCGGATCTTGTTTGCATCGGAGCTCTGACGGTCTTTGGGTCGCCTATTCCCGATGGCCCGACAAAAAGACCCGAGATGCCTCTTGGCCAAGCGATGAGGACCCTTCCGCAGAACTACCCGTCGAAATCCGCAAAGCGGTCTTGACCCTTAAAAGCTGCTTGGATCAGGAACGTGCGTTTCCTGAGATCCACATGGATGTCATCGAAGATCTGCTTGTGAATTTATCTGCTCAAGGAAATAAGACGTGTGAATAGAATTCATATCGCTCTATGTTCTCCGGAGAAATTTGTTAAGCTTGGCAACTTCAACGGGGTGGATGATGACGACATCGTGAACCTATATTATAATCTTGATCTTGGCAATCATCGCACTAATATGTTTGATGTCGATATGGGGGCTTACAAAGATTTGGTAATAGAACATAAAGAAAATTTTTCGTTAAGCCGATTTTTCAATCGAACGATGTATTATTTTTTTAATAGTTTAAATATTTCACGTTAATGCTAAATTGTCTGCTTATCTTGAATAAGAAAAGTTGATAATGCCTCAGATTGAGGCGATCCTTTCTTGGTTAGATCGAGCGTGGAAGTTTTGTTCAATGTGTGCGCCTCTTTTTGCTACTTGGTGGAAGTTGATAATGAGTTGGATTGAGATGCCCTCTTTTTGGTTTGAACAGTGCTGGAAATTTTTGCTGATATGGGTACCTCTTTTTGCTGCTTGGTTGAATCTGAGAATTGAAATTAAGGCCAATAGAAAAGCCTCATTAGAAATGTTCGATCTTCAGGAGCGAAAAAACGATGCTCGTGCCACTATCCCTGTAGTGATTGTAATATTGGAAGACTTGGCGAATTTACAGCAGGCGTTTGTATTTCGAGGTAAATTCATTCCTGGTTTAGAACACCGATGTCCGGATATTCAATTGAATGACAGTGAAGTGGAGAATGAAATGTCCGTTGCTGAAAGAACCCAGCAGTTGCGTTTGATTGCACGCAAGATGTTAAACAATTGCCGAAGGGTCATTTTTCTAATGCCAAAGAATGTAATGCCAGAAACGGTTAAGGTTTGCAGGTCTATCAGAGATGCTTGGACTTTAAAAGAGTCTGGGAAGAAGCATGCCTATGAAATTAAGATAAGCGCTATTGGGTCCATATTGCAGAATGATTGCGATCATCCGGGATTTTCTGGGGATGCGCAGCAGCAAATGCAGCAGTCGCGCCAAAAAAACTGCGATTATGAAATAAAGTTGTGTGATGCGATTGCTGCAGAATTGGAAAAATTTCACGCAGATCTAGAAGCCTGTGTAGAAAAGGAGTTCCCTACTTACGCGTTGGAAGGGTCCAAGGAAAAATCTTGAACATGTTTGCCTGCCGCTTGCCGGTAACGACAAAATGGACAGTCTTTGTTGGAAGGCGGGCATAGGTTCCGTTCTAAGCATGTGCGAATTTGCAATAGGGTGGGTTCGAGCCAGGTGTCATCTCCTTCATAAGGTAGCACTGAGATCGAAAATTCGAGTTTATTGTTAAATTCATTTTTTGAATCGTCTCCGTTGCAGTAGATAAAATAGCCAGTTTTTTCTACTTGAAAGTCCTTTCTTCTTAACAGCCACTGATATACCTCGATCTGCCTTTTGAGCTTGGTTTTATATTCGCTATCGTCGAGTTCTATTTCATATGATGTTGACGTAGCTTTATAGTCGACGACGATCAATGCACCCGTTGGCGTGACCCACAAATCATC
>JAFEGU010000050.1 GCA_018239725.1 Verrucomicrobiota bacterium
AACAGATCAATTTCTATAATGGAAAGTCCCAGATTTCCATCCAGGGAAAAGCCTACACGACTCAAGATGCGAGAAGCCCCTACGGGTGCTATGACATGTGCGGCAATGTACGCCAATGGACCTCTGATGGAGAACACGACAAAATAACAAAAGGGGGCTCATTTTTGACGTTTGAAAAGGAGCTGGAAGTCACAGCACGGGCATCTTTTGATCCGTCCTCATGCATGTCTGATACCGGTTTTCGCGTCGCAATTGACGCATAAGAGCCTCATTTTCTTTAACTCGACTTCGCACATTTTTTGATCCACTTGCCTCGAGAGCAAATATCTCGAGGCACGCGGACCAAACATGTACAAAGTCGAGTTTAAAAACATTTCACAAAACCTTAATTTGCCATTAATTTTCACTTTACCACTTGTTTTAAAATTCACCCCCTTCTAATATTTTTTATTCCTTTTTAGAGAACCATCAAAATTAGGGGAAACCTATGGGCAAATCTCATACCGCTTTTTCAAAAGATGTGTCGTTGACAGGCAAAGCCGCTCTGAAGCTTCAAGAGCTTCAAAAAGCCAAAGGAAAAGATCGCTGCGGAATCCGATTTGGCGTCAAACAAGGCTTCTGCGGGCAAGGATATGAATACATGATGGACTTCGCGCCTAAGCCAGAATCGGAAGACTTGGTCTTTTTTTCAGAGGGGTTTGAAATCTATGTCCCCGACACGAGCTTATCAAAAGTCTGCGGTTCGGTGATTGATTTCCACGAATCCTCTCCAAACGATCGTCTAGAGCTGCTAATGAGAGAAGGTTTCACCATTCAGAACCCTAATGCTAAAGCTGCATGCCCCTGCGCCTGCAACGGAGGCTTTGATTGCTAATAAAAGGAATTAGCCGCCTGGATAGCAAAGGGATCGCCTTTGCTATTCTGGCCCCCTTATTATACGCCGCTAAATCAGCATCTATTAAGCTTGCTCCTTCCATCAGAATCGAAGTGATTGTTTTCTTAAGGTTTTTCTTCGATTTTCTGATCTTGCTCCCTTTTTTCATCATGAACTTCCAAAAATTTAAGCCGCGGCAACCTGGAATGCTTCTTTTAAGGGCATTTTTTGCTACCGTTTCGATCTTTTGCTCTGTCTATGGGATCCGGCATCTTGCTCTCGTCGATGCGATCATTTTGGAAAACTCCCTTCCCCTTTTTATCCCTCTTGTCGTCTGGATTTGGCACAAAGAGAAAATCAGCGCCGGCTCCTGGGCTGCTTTGTTCATTGGTTTTTCTTCCCTCTTTTTTCTTTTGAAGCCTCAATTGAACGTGATGCACCTGGCCAGCTTGGCGTCAATCGGCGCCGGCCTTGCAACCGCAGTTTCTTCTGTCAGCATCAAGACCCTTTCCAAGACAGAATCTCCAATCACCATCCTGTTTTACTTTTATCTCATATCGAGCATGATCACGCTGTATCCTTGTTGTAAAAACTGGGAAAACATCCCGGCCAACTTCTCTTTCTG
>JAFEGU010000051.1 GCA_018239725.1 Verrucomicrobiota bacterium
ATTGCGCCTTGCTCCGTTAAAATCGACTCAGGGTGGAATTGGATGCCAAAACAGGGGTAGGAATGATGCTTGATCCCCATAATCAAACCATCAGGTGTTTCCGCGTCGATCCGCAAATCTTTAGGCAAGCTTTGCTTATCGACGACAAGAGAATGGTATCTTCCCGCTTGGAAGGGAAGGTTGACTTTTTCAAATAGGCCTTTGCGGGAGTGGAAGACCGGAGTCTTCTTTCCATGGACGATCTGCGGCGCGCGGACAACGTTGCCGCCGAACGCGATCCCGATCGCCTGATGACCGAGGCAAACCCCTAGGATCGGGATCTTCGGCGCAAACCTTCGGATCAGCTCGACGCAGATCCCTGCGTCTTCAGGACGTCCAGGTCCCGGAGAGATCACGATCGCCTCAGGCGCAAGTTTTTCAATTTCGTCCAAAGTGATCTCATCGTTGCGCACGACTTTGACATCCTGGTGCTGCATCGAGATCAATTGGTACAAGTTGTACGTAAAGCTGTCGTAGTTATCGATCAGTAAAATCATAGAACGCCCTCCTCGACCATGCGGATCGCCTCAAGAACCCCTTTGGCCTTGTGGCGCGTTTCTTCCGCTTCTTTCATCGGATCGGAATCAAAAACGACCCCTGCTCCGGCCCTTACAGTAATGATCCCATCTTGCAATACGGCCATCCGGATAGCGATACAGCTGTCCATTTCTCCGTTGTTATCGATCGTGCACACTGCGCCGCCGTAAAGCCCCCTGCGCGATTCTTCCAGTTCATCGATGATCTGCATCGCACGGATCTTTGGAGCGCCGCTTAAAGTGCCGGCTGGAAACGCCGCTTTCAAAGCATCAAGCGCATCGAGGCCAGATCTTAAGTCAGCTTCTAAAATGCTGACCAGATGGGTCACATGCGCAAAATGGCGGACAGTTTTCAATTCCTTGACTTGGACAGATCCTACTTCAGCTATAGCGCCGAGGTCGTTGCGCCCTAAGTCGACAAGCATCATGTGCTCAGCATCTTCTTTCGGATCGGCAAGCAAATCTTGCGCCACCGCGTCGTCCTTCTCCTGGCAGCGAGGCCTTGTGCCGGCGATCGGCATC
>JAFEGU010000052.1 GCA_018239725.1 Verrucomicrobiota bacterium
CCTCATCCGAGTTGTTCGTGAACAAACGATATCCTTCTTCTGTTTTCAAGTCCCAGCTGAAGAAATGAACTTTGCCGCTAAGCGATGGATCTACATCAAGATATTCCATCAAAAATTCCTTCTCTTCAATGAGCTCGCCTGTTTTTGATATCCCTTCCACAAAGATGACAATATGATCATGATACCGGGCAATTTGAGAAAGGGCCGTTCCAACCACCTTACTGCATTCTTCCGATTCATGATGGGTAGCAAATAAGAAGACATCGACATCCATAATATCGGTAACATTAAATTTATGGACGACATGAAATTGATCGGAAATTAACGCCGAATAGTTCGGTTGAGTCAAATTAAAATTGGTTTGACCAGCTGAAATACCGCTGATGATGGACATGATCCCTCGTTTTGCCGCAATGCGAGCAATTTAAGAACATTAAGATAAAGGAAGAGCAGGAAAATATAAAATTGTCTTGGCTATCCTAAGATCTCTAATATAAAAGCCATTAATAATCAGGCTTTTAAATTTCACGTTCTCTATTTGAAAAACGTTATTTAATTAAAAAAGCAATAACAAGATTGTATCATATGTCTTGGTAATTTTGCGATGCCGTTCTACAAGAACGGATAAATCAGCAAAAAATTTTATCTGGATCAGATTTATGAGCGAATATCATTTTTTTGAAACAGAGGCGCGCTAACTGGCACGCCTCTAAAAAACTTGTTTGATTGAGCTACTGAGCTTCTTGGACAGAAAGATCCTTAAAGAACGGAAGGCTGTAGAGCTTGCTGCTAGCCTTGATAACTTCGCTCAGCTGAGCTTCCAACTCGGCGTTGACTACAGTCAACGCACTGAGCATCCTGTTCAGCCTCTGGTTATCGATCGCCCGCTCGCGCAGCACAAGGGCCGATGAGTAGAGCATCCAGCTTAAAAAGTCCTTATCATCCTTTTCCCAAGGCTTTAAGCCGTTCATCATTTTGATGAAAGCATAAAACTCCGCGTTTGCCGCAGCTCCCGTATCGACAGCGTCCTTACAGGTAAAACTGATCGTATCGGGTTTGGAGACATCGATGATCTTCAAGGTAAAGAACAGATAGAAGATCTCGATAAAATCGAGCCGGTTTTTCCTCAGGAGGGAATCTTTGTCTCCGAAGAAATAGTGGTGGATCATCTTCATCGCTTCACTCACAAATTCTTCGATCTCCTTGCTCTTCATCGCCCCCGAAAGAAAATATCCGCACTGCTCGCCGCTTGCGATCTGCTCTTTAAACGTATTGATAAACTCCTTGGCATCGTTGAGGTTGATGTAGCTTCCCGACTGCATGTAAAAATCACCGCTTTTGGGAAGGGTAACGACGACCAGCGACTTGGCAAACTCAGCCTTCTTCTGCAAGTCCTCAAGAGCCAAGCAGCGGGCATGCTCTTGCCACGAGGTGCGGTCCTGCAGGTTGATCAAAAGGTGGCGCTGGCCACGCTTCTCTGAACCGATCGAGCGCAAAAACCCGTAAAACTCTTCGGCGAGCTCAGCTTTGCTGATGTACTCCTGCCGGACAGGGCATGGCATCCTCAGACAGCTGATGTGCATCTGATCGTTGATCAGGGTGTACAGCTGGCCAGGAAGGTTCTCTTGTGCAAACGGATCAAAACCAATGAGCTGCTGGTCCGCCCTGAAGACGTCGATCGCCTTCATCAAGGGACCGTTCGGGTATTTTTTTAACAAATAACGGATATGTTCATCCTCATCGCCCAAATTGTTCCAGATCGAGACAGGGCTATGCGTTGCCGACTGGGTGCTGCTCCCTTTCCCGCCCTCTTCGATCAAGAAGCGGATGAAGGCGACCATTTCTTTACGGTTGCCAAGACGGACGAAGAAAGAAGTGCTAAGACCATGGGAGAGGTTGAGCAGGATATGGAAGAAGCGGTGGGAGGAATCGGGAGGGTTCGAGATGTACTTGATGTATTCTTGAGAAGAGAGGGCCCTGCGCAAATAGTAGTGGAAATCGGTGAAATAGCTGACGCAGCTTTTTCCGGCTGTGTTTTGCATCAGGTTGCGCGGATTGGCCGCTAGCATGAGGGCCATGATCGCTTTGTTGATGGAAGCGACAAACTCCATGTCCTTGTAGCGCAAAGCTTCTTTGTAGTAGTCGTCGATATAGGGAGCGACCAAATGAAGGATCTCTTTTGCCGTCGTATGCAGGTCCCTGTCCTGGATCATCTTGATCCGCAAGAAAGGGTCCTCGCCGAACGACTCGCTGAACACCTCATCGAACTCTCCGACGAGGCGCAAATGGCGGAGAAGGTCCCGATTGAAGAAGGGCTTGCCGTCTTCTTTACGGACCATGAACAGCTCATACTCCTTGTCTTGACGGACAGTGTCCAAGTCTTTCAACCCCTGTCGTTGGACATCAAGAAGTTCTCCTTCAGCAGCCTGGCTCCACTCGTCCTGCCATCCTTCCTTAATCTCGACATAGTTTTGAAATTTATGGACGATCTTTGTCTGATAATAATGCTGGAGATCTTGGTACTCTTTCAACTGGACGATGCTCTCCTCTTTCTTAGCACCCGTCACTTTCTCGGTGTACTTGTCCATCTTCTGAGCCGCTTCTGCAGCAAGGAGCATGATCGCCTGGATCCCCTTCTGCGTGCTGGCATCTCTCAACTGCCCTTTTTCTATTTCATAGATCTGCTTAAGGTAGTTCTGAATGACGCGGAAGGTCTCCTTGACCCGCTCGCGGTTGTACACAAAATATTCAGGATCGTGCCAAGAGAGCGAGTGCAAACGCTCGCTGATCTGCTCTTCCGTCAACTCGACAGGCTCCCCTTCTTCCCGGACAGGCGCCGTCAAATCGATCTCGGCCATATGCGTCAAATTATCGACGGCATCCATGACCGATAGCTCTTCAACCTTTTTACGATGCTGCATGACACACCTAATTTTTATGAATAATAGATCCCTA
>JAFEGU010000053.1 GCA_018239725.1 Verrucomicrobiota bacterium
TAAAACTGGATATTCTAAATCGAATGATAGAACTTGGGATGCCTAAAAGTTATAAGGTTGCCGACTAAAATCAGGCGGCGACTAAGCAGCTACGCTGCTTGGAGGGAATTGTGCAACAAAGCATTTTCCAACAGGTTGTGTTGGCGCCGATTGAAGTTGGTCGTAAAGTACAGATTGTCTTGTGAAAACAGCAGCATCTGCAAGAATTGCCATAATGACTCCATATAAAAAATTGATTTGTAAATCACATTAATTATAAGGAATTCTCTGAATGGTTTAAACTCTTAATTAATTTTATATTTATGTGTTAAGTAAACAGGGTTCTTTAATAAGAATATGAAATTCAGCATCTTAGAGACTGTTAATGGATTTAGGTGTCGTTGCTTTTTTGAGAATTTTTTGCAAATCTTGGGTCCGTTTGCTGGGGAGAATAATAACCTTCAACAAATAGACGCAAAATTTTCTGAAAAAGTCCAAAAAATCTAGAGAAACTAAATTGGTTAACAGTCTCTTAGCGGATGACTTTCAAGATCTGCTTGAGCGGCTTTTCGCTCCGTTTAAAGTGCTTCTTTTTGCCTTCCGCTTGAGAGGTAGCCTTCCGGTGGCCGCTTCTACCCATTTCCCAGGGGAAAGGATGTTTGGCTGGAGGGACCTTGGCATCTTTGTCAGGAAGTGTCGCCAGCTTGCCTAAAAACTGGCCCATCATCGCGCCAGCAGGGCCGCCTGCCGATCCGGCAAGGGAGCCTCCTTGCTGCCAAGCAAGGAGCATCGCTACTTTAGAGGTCGCTTTGCCCGTATCGATCTTAACATCGTCTGATGGCCCTCGCATCGGAATCGTAAGGACGTAATTTTCTGGAAGTCCTTTGACGCCGAACGCTTTTTGCAAGGTTTCGGCTGGAAGGCCTAAGATCATGTCGACATAGTCTTTGACCATGCTGTACTTGCCCCAGATTGCAATGTCGAAGGTATCAGAGATCAGAATTTCCGTTCTCTCGATGTCGACAACACCTTTATCGATCTTGAGGTCGATCGGTGCAAACCAGAGCATCATCTCCTTTTCCTTGGAAAACTGCTTGTTCTTGAGCAGGCTAAGCGTTGCGCTGATATTGCCTTCGTTGCGGCAATAGATCTGCCCCAGTTCGATCCGCGCTCTTGAGACATTGACGCGGCTTGGATCAAACGGGTAGAGGGGAACATAAAAATCGGTGTTCGAGACTTCCATCGTCACCGGATCGTTCGAATAGATGTAGGAGATGGAAAGGGGATTGACCTCTTTGAGGAAGAGGCGGCTGATCTCTGTCGTGACCATCCCTTGCGTATGCAGGGGCTGATCGAGTAAGAGCGCTCCTTTCAAAAGCTTTCCTTTTAGAGAAAACCGGCTATTCGGGGAGTTCAGGGTAAGAGATACAGGCCCTGTCAATTCTTTGACATCCAAAAGGGCATCTGTCGTGATCGTCTCTCCAAATATGGTGCTGAACGGAAGGCTAGTCTTCCCTTGCGCACGTGCGATCATGTCCAAGACCCTAGATGGGAACTGGGAAGCATTCACTGTGAACTTGCCGCTGAGCTTGGCGATGTCGACTTGTCCCTGGTCGTTGAGCAGATTATCGACATTGGCCGAAACATTTAACGATCCCGACTTGCCCATCCCAGTTTTGGCTGTGTTGGCCGTTTGCGAAGTGACGGCGCTGCTCAAAGTAAAAAGGATCGGTCCCTGCGGTTGGGACTTGTTAAATGAAAAAGCTGAATTAGAGAGCTGGATCGCCTCTTGCGAACTGTTGTCAAAGAAGCTCAAAAGGGTGTTTTTTCCGTTTGCGACCACTTTAAGCTGAGAGAGATCGGAAGCGACGACTGGGATCCTGTCTGCCAGCGATCCAGTCTTCTCATACGGCTGCAGGGGAACGTAGAGGTTTGAAAAACTGATGTTGAACGTCGTTGGTTCCTTAAGCGAAAAAGGGGACTTGCCCTTAGCCTGTCCGCTGAGCATCGAATCGACGATCTGATACCCTTCCGGCGTCAACGTCCAGACCGCCTGCCCTTGACTTCCTTGGAGCTGGAGGACTTGATCGTTTGCTGAAAAGGCGGCATTGATCGTGGCTTGCGGGCTCGAAGCTTGGATGTTGAAGGTCTGCAATTGCGGCGTGCTCTGCGCTTTAAAGGTGCAGTTGAATGTTGGCCCGATCAGCGCGCTTGCATGAGGAAATGCGGCACAGGCGTCGATGAGCGTTGCGGGTATGTTGGCCAAATTTCCATTTGCCTCGATCTTTGCTTGGGAAAGATCGAAGCTCGGATCGAAGATCAGATTGGTAAGAGACGCTGTGAAATTAAGCGTACCGTTGGGATTGTCCTTGGTCTGCACTTGGGAAGAGCACTGCAGGTTCATCGATTTAGCTTTAGCATCGAGCTGGAAGGGGGCCTGTGTGTCTGTCAGGGTGATTGTTTTGGTCTGGTCCGGGCTTGCCAGAGCAAGAAGAGGGATTCTTGCTAAGCCCTTGACTTTCAATAACTTAATTTGAGATTGGTCTAAGGGGATCAAGAAAGGTTCGATCGAAAGGGAGAGGGTGGCATTTTGCGTTAGTATGGCCTGTTTTGAGACCTTGGCTTGATAAAGGGCGTTATCGATGGTCGCGACGATAGAAAGGGGCTGTTTGAGCTGCAAACCCGTCTTTTGAGGATTGAGGGATGCGACAAGGCTTGCCTTGGCCTGGCTGCTGGCCAAGTTGAAGCTGGTCTGATCGAAGGTTTGGACCCCTGCCTGAAGGTTGATGTTTTGCAGAGGGAACTGGCTTAAGGGGAGCTGGTCTGCCTTGGCCGTGATGGCAAGCTGGAGCTTATCCAGGGCGTCAAAGGAAGGAAGAGAGCATTGATCGATCGTGCATTGTAGCGTCGTATTTTGCGCAAGCTCTAGAGACGGGAGGGCATTGGATGTCAGCGTGAAGGTGATCAGCGCTGGCTCGAGAAGAGAAATGCCTTTGCCTAAAGAAAACTTCATCGTCGGAATGTTGAGGTTGGCCGTATTGGCAGCAAGTTGGAGCGTTCCGCTTTCGCTTTGCAGATCGAAAGCCCCGCCCGCGTTGAGCGATGGGCCAAGCAGATCGGCAACAGGGAAAGTTAATCCGGCAAGCTGCCCTGCAATGGCAAGAGGAAGTTGCTGCACTTGGAAAGATCCTTTTCCGGTAGGCGCTCCTCCAAGAAGACCCGAGAGGTATGCCTGGTAGTCGAGTTGGACGGGCTGATTGCCAGCCATCGCGCTGAGCTTGCCTGAGCTTGTCAGACCCTGGCCTAGCTGCTGCGTCTGAAACTGCATCTCAAGATTTTGGAGGAGGAACGGCTGCTCGTTGAACTGCCAAGCGCTCGGAGGTGCTGAGCTGAACGTTGCATTCAGTTTCAACGAATTAAGGTTTTCCATGCTTTTAGGCATGTTCATTGAAAGCTCAGTGACATTGATCAGGAAAGTCGCTGGCTGTGTCAAAACAATTCCTCTTAGCGCGGGGATCATCTGGGAAAATTTGGCAAATGACTTCGGCGGCATCGTCAATTTGATCAGACCGGGAGTTTTGAGTGCAACGATCCCATCAAAGCCGTGCGTGGAGAGGTGGGCATTGAACTGGGGAGAGTTGGCATCGAGGTCGAGCTGGAAGTTCTCTTTTGCCGAATTGACATCGAGGTTCATATCGATCGTCGGTCCAACTAGGTTCAGCAAAAGCCCGTTCATGGGCGCATAGAACTGGCTGATGATCTGATCGATCCCGAGGACGGGAAGCTGGACAAGCGATGCCTTCGCTGCAACCGACGGGATCTTCGCCTCCAAATCCCTAAGCGTCGCAGTGACGCTGACATTGCCTTGGATCTGCTGCTGGACAGTTTTGCACTGCAGGTTGACCATCAGCTGAGCATCGTCCTTGGGCAAGCTTGCCGTCAGGGCGATCTCGTTGAACGCGATCGGATCGACATTGGGCGAGAGAACGACGATTTTACCGTTGTTGACCGCAAGTTTGCCATAATACCCTTTAAAGCCGCTTTGCAGCCCAGATGCCGCCAGGGTCATATCGGGCCAAAGACCAGCTTTTGCGATCCCCTTCCTGGAAGGTTTTAATGAAGCTGATGGTTGGAGAGAGCTCCTCAGCGTGTATTCGGGGGAGGTGACGGTCCACTCTCCTAAGTCTTGAGAAAAAAGGATGCTCCAAAGGGAGCTGTTTCCAAGCACCATCGGGCAGCTCATCACCACCTGTCCGGTGTCATCTTTCAAAGAGATCCCTTGGAACGACTGGGAACCGAACCAGCTCAAGGACAAATCATCGATCGACAAGGCTCCGCCCAAAGACTTGCCCATCTTCTCCTCAAGCCGCGCCTTTCCCCATCCTGTCGATAGGATCGTCGGAGTCAAAAATAACAGGATAAGAAGAAGGCAGAGGATCCCGATGGATCCGATTGCAATCTTTTTTCCTATCCCGCTCGATCCGAGATTAATGCTGGGCCCATTTTTCATATCGCGCTACCCCTGCTATTGTTTTTGCATCATGGATCAGTCCATCTGCAATCATTTTCCACACCTGGCCGACGTCAGCGTAGACCAGATCGATCGCTTCATCGCAATCCGCCTCCAAGGCAGATTCGGTAAGACCTTTTGCAAGGAACAGGTGGAGGTATTCCGTGCAAAACCCCGGAGCGCTATAAAAGCCTCCCAAAGAGATGATCTCTTTTGCCTTAAAACCTGTTTCTTCCTGCAGTTCCCTCTGGGCGCACAGCTCAGGGGGCTCCCCCTTTTCCAATGTTCCCGCAGGAAGCTCAAGCAGGATCTCCTGGACGGCTCTTCGCCATTGCTTGACGAGGATGATCTTCCCATCCTTAGTGACCGGCACGACGACGACAGCTCCCGGATGGGCGACGATGTCCCATTTTCTTACCGGTTTGCCCCCGTCCATCAGGACATCATTGCGCAAACTGATCGTTTTTCCTTCGTATACAACATTCCGTTCGATTTTGGCACTCTTTTCATAGTCAGCTTGGGCAGTTGATCTGTCGCTCATAGGTGAAAGTCCTTGTTTCTTAAGAGGAGTTGCAGCTTGCTCGATTTAAATTATTCTGATTTTCTCATATTTTCACCACAGTGAGCATTTATTAGAGTTCAGAGCTCAGCGTGAAAAAAGATTTTTTTTACCCATGATTTTACCCTGTTATTCCTTCACTTCTCCAAAGGGATACAACGCAAAGACCTCGATCGGAGCCTGCTTCCCTGTCAATGTCATAGGTCCTAAGCTTTTCATCGGGAACCGGTCCTTGATCGCCTGGTAGGTCGATTCGCTGATCAAAATCGGCGTCTGCAACTGTTTGGTCAACTTTTCCAGCCTTGCCGCCACATTGACCGTATCGCCGATTGCGGTGTACTCCATCCTCTTTTCCGATCCGATGTTGCCCACGATCGCAAGGCCTGTATGGATGCCGATGCCCATTGCTAATCGCGGCTTGCCCTCGTTTTCCAACTTGTCGCCAAGCACCTGCAACGCCTTGTGCATGGCAACGGCTGTTTCCAGGGCATGCAGCTCTTGGAGGTCATCTTCCAAAGGCGCTCCAAACTCGACCATGATCGCATCGCCGATGAACTTGTCCAAGGTCCCTTGATGGGAGAAGACCACATCGATCATCACCTCAAGGTAGGCGTTGAGCAGCGCAACGACCTGTTCCGGAGGAAGCTGCTCGGAGAGCTGGGTAAACTGGCGGATATCGGAGAAAAGGATCGTCACTTTTTTCCTTTCACCCTGTAGCTTGTTCGGCATCTCCGACTTTAAGATCGTATCCAGGACATGCTGTGAAACATAGCGGGTGAAGTTCATTTTAAGCCGCTCCCGCTCCTTCAGACCATTGCTCATCGCATTGATCGCCTTCGCCAGATCCTCAAACTCATCGGAAGTGTTCAGCGTGACCTTCTCATCGAGGTCTCCAGAGCCGATCTTTTCGACGCAGCGGCATAACCGGGACAAGGAAAGGGAGACCCTCCTAGAGAGGAAATACCCTCCCAGCAGAGCAAGGGCCATGGAACCCAATAGCCCGAGGATTCCATCATAGAGTAAGTTCTCAAGTTTTGCGTGGATCGTCGAAGCTGAGATGTCCACTCCGACAGTCGCCACATAGTTGCCTTGCCTGTCGAAGACCGGAGCGTACCCCGACATCCAAGTCCCATAAGAGTCCACAACGAACTGGTCGGGAGAATAATAGCCGTTCAGGTGTTCTGCAATCTTGAGGTCGACCGAGTTATTATCGATATCTCCAACATGGCTGATGTACTTGGGGTTCTCTTCCGCGTCGACCTGATAGAGGAGCCTTTGTGGGTTTTGCGGATCGGGCTGCAACGTATAGAGGTACTTGACCGTGATGTGCTCTCTGCGGTTGGCATCCCTTGCCCGTCTCAGCTCGTTTTGGACCGCGATGTAGGCAGGGGAGGTTTCATCGGCGCGCGTATGGATATGCTTCAAGAGCTCTGGATCAAGCAACGCTGCGGTCGTCGCCGCCACGGTCAAAGCCTTTGCTCGCAGCTCGATCCAGACAAACTTAGCCGACTCCGTGTACATGATCCACAGGCCAAAGCCAGAGCTCACAAAAGAGATGATGATCAGCGCCAGATAGAGCTTAGTCCGATACCGCATACCCTTCCTACAGAGTGAAAGGGGCTCATCAATAAGAGAGCCCTTTTTCGCACCATAGCGCGGGCAGCGCTTTTTTGCAAATTGATAGATCTATGAATTAAAAATGGAACAAAAAATCTAACAAAGGAGGCAATCGCCTCCCTGATTTCAGATCTTTTAGTCTGCTGCTGGGCCGTCTGTTAATGCATCTTCGTCCATATGCGTTGTAAGTAGTCTTTCGACATATTCAGCTTGTTCGACCTTTTCGAATAACTTGTGTCGGTCTCTCGCTTCTCTAATTATTGCACGGCCTTGTTCTGCTTTCTCTTGTGGAGAAAGCTCATGGTCAGGTTCCTCAGATGGAGGGTTGTATTCATAAACAAGGCACGCTAAAACAGAGGCTGCATGAAGGTTTGTTCCCAACAGGTCTTCAGATAGGGTGCTGGGATCTGTTTTAGCTGCTTGGATGATCTTTGCCTGATTAAATGGAATTTCGTCGTATATAGTATTGCTTAGATTTGCAGTTCCTGGTTGAGGCACGAGTTTTCTAAGAGTTGTTTCATTAGGAAATCTATCTAATTCAGTTGCAATTTCGGCCGGATCCGTTTTCTTAGTAATATGAACCAGACCTAAGAAAGCATGAACATCATCAGTTTGCAGTAGTTTAATTGCCTGTTGAAGTTTGCGAATGTTCTCTGGGGATGGGTTATCTTTTTGACCTTTTAACATGGAAAGGAAATTAGCTCTTGCATTCATTATTTTTTCAGAATCATAAATACGTTTTTGAATTGTGGCAGCATCAATATTTTTTACAGCATGCATGGATGCATTGACTTCTGCTTGATGAGTTTCTCCTCGATAGTAAAACATATCTTCAATTGCTAAACAGGCGCTTGGATACTTTATAGAAAATTCTCTATATGCGCCGTTATAAGTATGCGAAGGTGCGTACTCATTGTCAATAAGAGCTTCTTTATAACTTTTGAATTCGGTTAAGAAGGTGTGCAAGGCCGCAGTTTTTGGATCGTTACATTGGGATGCAAATTGTAATTGTAATGAGGTTACTTCTTGAGAAGTCTTCCTGGTTTTCAATTCATCAGACATATTCGCAGGAGTTAGCGCTCCTTTATGAAATACATTTTCCAATGCAAGGTAATCTTGAGAGAAATGCTGTTGCAAATGTTGAACAGCAGCAAGAATCTGGCCTGGATGTTCATCTTCTGCTCGAACAGCTGAAATGACATTTGCTTGAGCTGTGATCCTATCATCATCATGATATCTCATGATATAGCCTAATAATGCGTCCCGTTTTGCGATGTATGGAGCCCATCCACCCGTCATTACATCGGGATTTTCTTTTACGAAAGCCCAATATGCAAAGTATCCAGCTGGGTCATTCTGTCCAAATGCATCAAATTTAGAACTTAACAAGCTAGTATTCGTGCCATCTGGCTCTCGATCAGTTGGCATTTTCATCAACGTCTGTAAGAACTCTGCGCGTGCTTTTACTGCTGAATTATCTTCATTAATAAAATGCTCTGCGATCGTTGCTCCAGCTTCAGCTAACATCGAAGCTTTGCGGCTTGCGATCTCTTTTTGTCTTGCATCCGGATCTGTCAATGTACCGGAATCTGTGCCATCAAGATTGGTTTCGATTTGCAAATCCATATCGAATAGAGGGGTCATGTTTGCACGGTCTAGGATAGTGGCGTAACTATCTCCACGTACAATCAGCGTTCTAAAATACATGTAGCCGGCAGTATCTGCATCTTTCATTTGGCTAAGAGCAGTTCTTAACTCTTGTTGAATTTGAGAATCCGGAGCTTCCGATGCTGGACGGCTAGTTCTTGCTTCAATCAGTTTAGATAAGAAGTTGGCTCGAGCTTGTAAGTCTGTACGTCCGTTAAATGCAACGTCTACAGCTGTTGGAAGAGCTTCTGCGGTGTTTCCAGCAGGGTTAGTTTTTTCTGTCAGAGCTGCGATGAATTGGTCAATCTGATCATCTTCCAATACTCCTGCTAACAGGTCTGGACCAACTAATTCCTGCAGTGTTAAATATGCATCTGGAGCTTTAAGTTTAAGGTTAGAGAGGTGATCTTTCAGAGTATCTGTCTGTGAAATTGATCCTAGGAAGCCTCGGATGGCAATTGTTGAAGCATGAGAGGCATTATAGCGCGTTACAATTTGATCGAGGAAAGCAGATCCTGGTAACGGAGCAGTGTGAGCAGGTGTGTTTACTTCTCGATTAATGGACTGATAATGTCCTGTCTCAAATCGGACAAACAGATATTCGCTAGCATCAATTGCTTTATCGGGCATTGGAGTGACGAAGAATATGTCATTAGTGTTGCGGTGAATGAGGGCTATTTTTGTATTTGTCGCTTTTGCATAGGCCATGAAAAATGGAGTATCTAAGTCGTTATCTTTTTGGAATGAATAATGTGCATAGAGCTTGATCAGCCATTTCTTTTCTTCTGGTGTGTATGGAGTTGTTTTTCTCATTAAAGTACTCAACGTTTGCGCCTGAGCTGGATACGTACTTCTAATGTCGGTTAAAGAATCTGTGATTCCACTGCGGACTTGTTCAAATATGTCAATGCCGTTCACTTCAACTAGAAAATCTTCTGGGTGTTCGTACATGTATCCCATCGCACGTTGGCGGATTTGCGTCTTGTCCGATTCCAATTGTGTATGCCAATCTGCAGGCGAACTGTAATATTTCGAGTCTTTTTGCAGGGCTGCATCTGCCAACGCTGATGCTGCGCAGTTTCCGCCGCCGCCAGTTTCAATATTTAATTGCCCAGCTGGATAGTAGGCTGGACGCGTTGCAGAAGATGCAAGTTGCCGCGGAAGCTCTGTAAATGGATCGCGTGTCGTCATAGCGACGCGATTAAACGCTGAATATTTTCCGGTGTCGCCTACAGGGTTTTCTTTAAAGAGGATAAAGGCTGTTTGACTTGAATCTAACCTTCCATTGGCAGGATCGCGGAAGTGCATTTCATAATTTTCATCTTTTTCAGTTGCAATTACGAGGTGGATTGGACGCTGCGTAGGTGTACTTGTTATGAAGGCGCCTATTCCACTAAGTCCGCTTGGAGGGGCATTGACGAATGCAAGCGCTGCTTTAAAGAAAACATTGGGAGAAGTGTCAGTATCGGGTGTAGTAGGAGTATTGTGAAGATAATTTGCAAAAGCTGTGGCGACCAGAGTTTTCTCCTTCTCGGTCAATGTAACAGGTTCTGGTCTGTTTAAAATGGAAGGAAGGTTCTGTTCTTGGTAGTCTCTAAGTTTAATTTCTTTTGCACCTTCTCGTACTCTAGTTTGCAAGCGATCGGCGTCCCTATTTGGGGAGTCATATGTCGTTCTCAGCACTTTTAACATTTCGGCAATATCTGAATCAGATCTGTAGGAAGCGGGGTTGTCGACAATATGTTTTGCTGCACCTTTTAGCAAAGAATCTGCTGTTACAGGAGGAGAACTAGGCCTAATTTGATTGATTTGCGCTGCAAGAGATTCTACTGCTGAAGTATTGCGGCAAGTTGCGTGGATGCAGTCCCTTGACCCAGGGTTGACTTGCGATTTTAAGAAAGATGAGAGTAGGGCATTCTCGGAGGCACGAGTTGTAGTTGGTAAAGTCGGCAGGGCTGGAAGCTTAATTTCCGATGCAGCACTAGGATTTGAAGCTGTTGAGTCTGTATTAGAAGGTGTTTGCTGAACGGTTGTGTCTGTGCGCGGTGTAGTAGAACTACTTTGTTGCTGTGGTCGTTGAGATGTTGATGTAGGAACGGGTTTCCATTTAGCAGTCTCTTCTCCAATTGTCTTAATCTCTTCTAGAATTTTAGTCTGATCATCAGCTTCAATAGTAATACTTTCAGTTGGGGTGGTCGAAACGGATCGCGCATACTGGATACTAGAGCCGATCTTGATATTATTTTCATCAGTTGTATCACCTTCCTTAGTTGACAAAGCCCCAGTCAGAGGAACTTGCACAATTTTGGCCTCTGCAATATCCTTACTATGTGATTGAAAGACCTTTTCTGCAGCTTTCATTGCTGCTTCTCCAGCCTTCGTCCAATCGCGAGTATTTGTGATATCTTGGTCAGGACTGCCTCCGTTTCCTCGTTGAAAGGCTTGGACCTGGTATCTCTCACCTTTAAACCAGATATATTGCGGGGGCGAGGCCGTCATAGTCAAACGGACGCTTGGATTTGGTATAGGAACGCCGCCTGGTTGGCCTACTGGAGGTGTATGAGACATGGATACCGCCTATGAAACAATTTTATTCATGCTTAATTATACAATACAAAACTTTTTAATTAAAGGTCTTGTGTATTTTAGATTATTTTACAATTTATGTTCTTAAGTTGTTGTTTTTAATCAGTTTAGTTTGTTCAGTTTTGAATTGATTGTTGATGATCTTTTTGTAAGGTATTAGTTTTACGTTGGTTAGAAATGAAAAAAGTGCGAGATCTTTCATTTTTTGGATCTGGGGGGAGGGGAAATGCCCCTGCTGGGAGCGCCGATTGGGGGCTCCGCAGGGGCATATGAGGGTTAGTTTAGTCCAAAGTCTCTTGCTTCAGAGAAGATCTGCTGCTCGAGCGTTTGGGCTGAATTGTAGAGCGCTTTGCCGAGGGCCCACAGGTTGTCGTAGCACTCTTCTGCAAAGTTTTCACTGGAAGGGTCGATCGGATGACCAAGGCCGGAGAGGATCTCAGAGACGATCTTGCGATCGGTCGAGCTCATTTGGCGGATCTGGTCAAGGGAGATGTCGGAGTAGGTCAGTTGCAATTTAAGAGCAGGCGCTCCTTCTGGAGTATCGATCCTGCAGACGATGTTGGAAAGGACGAGGGCGAGGCTTTCGATTTTTTTAAGGCGGTCTGGAGTGAGTGAATCAGATTGCAGGGTTGTCGAGGCAAAGATATCGGCGATCCGGTTCAGGCTGAACTTGATGGAGAACTTTGCTGTGCGGGCTGCGACTTTTTCTCCAAGGTCAGCTTTACCCAGTTCTGTTTGGATCGTTTTTTTGTTGTCGTAGGGTTTTTTGCCGATGTAGAGTTCACTGTTCGCCATCTTCTGAAGGTGGTCGATCATCTGGTTGCGGAACGGCGTTCCTTTTTCAGCGATCTTTTCAAGGAGGCTCTGTTTGTATTGGACAAGCTCTTCGGCTTGCATCGGATACATTTTAGCAACGAGGTTGCCAAAGTGCTCGGCAAGCTGCTTGTCTGTGAAGCTGAAAACATTCGAGCGGAGGATCTGGTCGGAACCAGTGATGAGCTCGACGTTGGCTTTGGGTTTAAGGGGGTTGAACATGTTAGCGAAGGTGAAAAGGGACTTGCGGGTGTCATCGAGCTTTGCGGTATAGGTGTTAAGGCCTAGCATGAGGTAGTCTGCTGTCTCCATGTCCATGCCGACATTTTTCAACTTCGGCTTGACTGTTTCTTTGACGAAATTGCGGATCTCTTGAATAAGCTTTGCGTCTTGCGTATCGATGACAAGCATGAAGTCGATGTCGGTGCCAGCTGAGGCATATTCACGAGTGAAAAGACGGTTGAACCCGTAGATGCAGACGGCCTCGTCGAAGCTCCGGTTGTCGCCGTGCAGGCGCATGAGGGATTCGATTTGGGGACGGAGCGTGTTTGTAAAGAGGTCAAAGGCGAACTCATGCCGCAGCGAGGTGAGGGTTTTCATCCCTTCAAGCCGCTCGTTCGCTGTGGTCCCGACAAAGGAGCCGACGATAGCTGGGCGCTGGGATCCCATCTGGTCGATGTAGCGGATGTTGGTTGTGGAGATCTGGGTTGCTCCGAGATGTCCTAGGATGACCTGTTTTGTTTCAGGTGAGAAGGGGGATTCTACTGTATCCAGCATCCGGCTGCGCATCGATTGTGATTCCGATGGGGTGTTTTGCTGATGGATCTGTTGGACAAGAGCGCTTGACTCCTTAGCTTGGCTGTTTTGCAACAGATCGCTGTTAATTGTTTCTTGGCTATTGATTACAGCGTCGGCTTTTACTACTACTACTGACATGGATTCTTCTCCTGAAAATGATTATTTTTTTATTTTATGTGTAAAAATGCTGCCCTTTCGGGCAGCTTATTATTTAAGACTTCGGCACGTTAAGGAGGTCGAATGTCCCTTGGATCAGTACTGGTAGGCCTGGGTAGGCGTTTTCAAGGCTGATCTTATCGACAAGCGGGTGGGCTCCAACCACGTCGGAGGTGAAAATGCCGGGTAGGTACTGCACTTCCTCAGATTCGCTGTCACTGATTGCCTTTAAAATGTGGAAGGTCTCCACGTCGACAGAAGTGGTCGATGACTTTTTCACATCTTCAAACCAGCCTTCATGTTCTTCTAATGGAGAGTCAACCGTGCGGTTTTTGCAGGAAGCGGCAACTTTAATAGTAGGGATCTCAATCGGCATGATCCCGCTGGAAGGAAGAGCGACTCTTTGATCTTGGTATTGCGATTCCGAGATGATTTGGTAGCTGCTGACTCCCAGTTCTTCTGTCAGAGAGCCGCCGGCCCCGACCGTAACGATTCGCTTGACTCCAGCATCGATTAAAGCTTCTGTTGCATCGTAGGAGAGGCTTCCATTCGGCATTCTAAAGCCGATGATGCCTCTCTCTTGTCCGTCGATCATGGCGGTCATGTAGGAGAATTTAAAGACTCCACCGACCTCAACGGTTTTGAGATTGTTGTTCTTTCCTAAAAGCTCTTCTGCTTTTTTCTCTTTATCAGCAGGGGTTCGCGCTGTGGCCATTTCTTCGGGATAGAGGCGATTGGCCAGTTCGATCAAGACCATCGTCCTGTTGCCGACGAAAGCAAGGTATGGAGGTGGATCAAATGCTTTTAACTCGGTTTGCAAAACCCGTAAGTTGCTCTCTGATGCTGCACGCACTGTTCCGCGAACGGATACATCGTGATCTAAGTCGACGTCTTTATATTTCAATTGGAGGAGAACGTTGTTAAATCGGGACTTATTGGCAATGCCAGCAATGACAAGTTTATTGAGGCGCGGATCTTTGTGTTCGACAACGTAGTACTTGTTGGAATTGTTCGTGCCGAGCTGGGTAATCCCTTTATAGCCTTGAGAGGCATAGTATTTTTTAAGGTCCTTAGTATCTCCAATGAAGACTTCTGTATTCCTTGCCATCTGGTTAAATACGCGCATGACTTTGCAGATGGTTCGAGAGAGGCGGACGTCAAGGTACTCTTCGACAGGTATCGTATGTTTAACAGAGGTATCGAAGTTTGCGATGTAAGGATCGATCGGTTCGCCTGTGTTGTATTGGGCTGGGATCAAGGCCAATTCAGAGCTTGTTGCATCATCAATACTTAAAGGGGTAACGTTGAATTTACTGAGTTTTTCAAGGACTTCCCTTAATTCCGTATCAACGACAGGAGAGATGCGGTCGAGTGAGACGCCTTGCGTGTTAAAGTAGGCACGAAGGAGCTGGGATCGAGCCTCAAGGCTAAAAAAAGTATTAAGAATGGGTAGATCCCCATGAGGTCTATGATAAAATGGATCTTGCAAAATGCTCTTTAGGATTTCAGCTTCCGCTTGCGTGAATCCGCATTTGCCGGCAGAAGGCTTGCGCTTCAATGCTTCTTCAAGGATCCTGTCTGCCCGCTCCAGTCTGCAGAGGATCTGCAGCTTTTCACGGATCGAAAAGCCAGATGGATTTTTATCTGTGAGATAAGGTGATTTGGCACCTTCAAGGATACAGGTTGGCGAAACGAGAGAGACTTCTTTGCCAATGCCGAATAAGGAAGAAGCTTCTTGCTGAGGTTCTAAATTAGAAGGTGGAAAAACGGCTACAGGGTTTTCGAATGCAACCTCTTGGCTTGTTACAACGCTTTTAAGAGACATATTATTCCTCATTTTATTAACTTTTTACGGCGTTAATTTTAATAATAATAATTAATCAAGTCAATTATAAATTATAAACTAATTTAATTTTTAGTTTTATATTTAAATGTAATTCGGTTATTGGATACAATTTGTTATGATTTCAACCGAGGTTATAATTATGGCATCACCCCTAAATTGGGATTCGCTTCCTAATGAGCTTATTGTTAATATTTTAGAGCGTTATGTTGATCCTCGGTTCCGGGAGATCGATTCCCGGATCAATCAGTTGATCCTTTCCTGTGTTTACCCAGATATCCTTCGAGCCCTCTATAGTGACCTGCAGAACCCGACCAGGGATTCTGCTTCAGATAGGCGGATCTACGCCCTTTTATCCCAGCCAATTGAAAATGATGCTCCGGTTCTGGAAGACTCTGATGGGGGAGGCTCTGAGCTAGATGAAATGAGCGATTATGGGAATCTGACCGTGCAGAATTGTTTCGAAGAGATGCTTCAAGATCCAGATCTTGTCATTTCCCGCATCGAGGCTGTCTTTAAAGAGCTGATGTATCGTTCCGAGTCGATTTCCGATCCTAAGCTCAGATTGAATTGCCAGGAGACCTTAAAGGGATTGCATTGCTCGATGGCTTTACAAGCGATGAGCCATGTTGAAAACCAATCGTTGATTACGTTTGTTGATGTTCTAAGCGATAAGCTCGGCGGCGCATTTAAAGCGCGTGTTAGCAATATTTTAAATAATTCGAAGAACGAACCGAATAAAACCGAATTGTTAGCTCATCAGTTCCGCCAATTGCTGCAAGAGTCCCAGGCTGAGCTTGATCAAATTCAGCAACTGGACTTGTCGCGGCGCAGGCTCTCTTCTCTACCTCCGGAAATTGGCATGTTGCGAGGACTGGTGATCTTAGATTTAGACCATAACAAGCTTACTCGGCTGCCTCATGAAATTGGAGATTTAAGACAATTAGTCAAGCTGACCCTTTCTAATAATCAGATCAATAAGGTCCCTGATGAAATTGGCCGGCTTGGCCAATTATCCCAACTCTATTTAGATTCGAATAAGCTAGAAAAGGTTCCTTTGGGAGTCCTATCGCTAGACCAGCTTCAAATATTGAATTTAAGCAGCAATTTGATCGATGAACTGCCAGAGAACATTTCAGAAATGAAAGAGCTAAAAGAGCTCCAGGTGGCCAATAATAGAATACCTGCTTTTCCTAACTCAATCGGAGATTTAAGCAATTTGGAGAGGATCGATGCGCGCAATAACCTTATTCAAGGACTTCCGAACAGCTTTGACAACTTGAAAGGTCTTAAAGCATTGAATTTATTGAACAACAAATCCTTCAAGAGCCCTTTCTTTCTAAGCACGCTTCCATCTTTAACAGAACTAAAACTTGATCGAAGCCCTTCCTCCATTGCCCCATCAAGAGCTTCTTCTTCAGTTAAATGCTCTTTGAAAGCAAACTCTTATGGTAGGTGAAAATTTTCTTATAGATTGTTTGTGTATAAAATAGTAGATGAAATAATTTACTCGTAATTTTTTGTCAGTAGCTTATTGATTTAGCTTTTGATATAATTCGCACCAACTTCAATTAAAAGGTGGTTTTATGTCATCGGGAGCTTCTTGGGGAGATCTTTCTAAGGAATTGATTGTTAAAATTTTAGAGTTTAACGTTGATCCCCACTTTCGGGAAATCACCCCCCTTACAGATGTTCTTATCCAGACTCACGTATATCCAACCGTTCTGAAGGCCCTTTTCAAAGAGATCGATCAGCACCCATTGAGGGATTCGGCAGTCGACAAGCGGGTCTACGCTATCCTATCCTCTCCAGCTTCTCCAGCATCTGAGCTGGCCCAGCTTCCTTCAAGCAGTGATACGTTTAATCAAAACTGCAACGATCCCGATTTTGTCTGCTCCCGGATAGAAAGGGTTTTTCTGGAGCTGAAGCATCGTTCTGAAGAGATAACTGATGTGGCTGTCCGCCTTCAATGCCGCGAAGCGTTAAGCGGGCTGCATTGCTGCATTTCTCTTCAAGCGATGAGCCATTTTGAAAACAGGTCTTTGATCGCATTTGTCGATGTCTTGAGCAATAAGCTAGGTGGGACTTTTAGAGAGGAAGTTAAAGAGCTTAGAGATCTAGTAGTCAAGGAAGGGGATGAAACCGAGTTTCTAGCCCATGCGTTCCGTGAGCTATTGAAGAAGCATCAGGCTGAGCTTAATGCAATTCAGTATCTTGATTTATCGCAGAGCAGGCTCACCTCGCTGCCTCCAGAAATTGGCATGCTGAAGGGTCTGGTGATCTTAGATCTGGGTCATAACAAAGTGACCCGACTTCCCTCAGAAATTGGAGAGTTGAATAGTCTAGTCCGGCTAACCCTATCAAACAATCTGATCACCGATGTTCCCGTTGAATTGAGCTTGTTGCAGCAGTTAAGGGAGCTCTATTTGGATTCGAACAAGCTGCAGAAGGTTCCTGAAGGGGTATTGGCCTTAAATGCTGTGGGAATTGTGAACTTGAACAGCAATCAGATCACTGAGCTGCCTGAGGCTATTGGGCAAATGAAGGGTCTTAGCGAGCTTCATGTTGCAAACAACAAGATTCCAGCATTTCCCGAATCACTGGGCGAATTGCAAAATCTTCGGCTGATCGATGCGCGCAACAACCTCATAGAAAGGCTCCCAGATTCATTCCGTTCGATAGAGAAGCTCGAAGGGCTTAATTTAACGAGGAACAAGCTTGCCGAGTATCCTGTCATCTTGCAATCGCTTCCACATTTAACTGATCTTAAATTAGATCGTGGCATAACAGACAAAGCTGCGGAAATTATTAGAATGTTCAGCGCCTGTGCGTTTGCTTGCAGATCAGCGATGACGGCCGTTCTGCAGATTTTATAAATTTTTGAGAGTCGGCGCTACTCGA
>JAFEGU010000054.1 GCA_018239725.1 Verrucomicrobiota bacterium
CTAATTCAAAATTTTTCAACTTGACCATTACAAATGTCAGAGGAGTCCAAGCTTCCCACTGACCATGAAGATTAAAATTAGCATTGGCACCATACTCCAGAAGAAGTTTCGTAGAAGATAAATCTTCTAAATATAATGCTAACTCTAATAAAGGCATATCATTCCACTTTACATCAGGGTTAGTATCTGCCCCATGTTCTAATAGCTCCTTTACGACATTAGAACATCCATTAAGAATTGCAACTGTAAGCGGAGACATCCCATTTTCATCTGGATAGTCAACATCAACACCATGAGCAAGAAGGAATCTAATAACTTCGGCATTATTTTCTAATATGGCTTTGTGAATGAGGGTATGCGGATCAATTTCTCTGGCCTTAACCTTTTGCTGTAGCTCACCTGTTTCAAACTGATGCGATAGACTCTCTTCACAAACTCTTTGCTCGTGAAATATACATGCAACCATTTTAACTTGATGAACGGCTAGAAATGCCAACACCATATTTTCAACTTCACATGGCTGTTTTTCTGCTACAGCAGTTACGCCTACTGCTTGGATACCTTCTGCAATGCTTCTAATTTCCATAGAACCTCTCTTTTTGGAGAGAAGTATACAACACTACAACCACGCATTCAATTAAACAACTTAGTTTAATATTAAAATAAAAGATTTATGAGCATGTAAAATATTTAATTTTATTGAATTATTTAATGATTAATCGCCATATTAACACGCTCAACTAAACCTTAAGGTGTTATGAAAACCAGATTCACTCAGATTACCTGCACAGCGCTCTCTATTGCCCTACTATCGGGTTGCGCGAGCTACAACGCCGCTCCATTAAACAATCTCTCGTCAGATGTCGTACGCTCCTCCTATGACGCGAAAAGCTCCGATGTCCTGATTACAGCTAAGGCATATGACAAACTCGACTGCAAAAGGTATCTCGATAGGGATGTGATCGCGAAAGGATATCAACCAATTCAACTGTATATTCAAAATAACTCTGACAGAAGCTATTCGTTTTCCCTGAACAGGATTGACGTTCCTTATGCTAGACAAGAGGAAGTTGCTGGAAAGGTTCATACCTCAACAGTCGGGAGAATACTCGGCTATGGAGTTCCTGGGGTTATCATACTTTGGCCACTTATCATCCCCGCCA
>JAFEGU010000055.1 GCA_018239725.1 Verrucomicrobiota bacterium
CAGCCCTGCGAAATGTTCGCAATATCGTTGACCAGTCCATGCTAAACACTCGTTGGGTATCCTCATCCCTTGGCAACGCGAATAACAATTCATAAAGAGTCTTGGAAATAGGAACATCAACAAGGCCAAATAGGCTGGCCACCTTGATAAAATGCGTCGGCTTGAAGTATTCATCGCAATCAGTTTGAGCAAAATAGTAAAGCTGATCCACCGTTACGGAAAATACAAGCTCTTCTCTTGTAGCCATGCGGCGAAACCCTACCGCCAGACAAAGCCATGCAAAGGCTAAAGCTTCTATCGTCGAACGCTGAGAGTCAGTGCGCCCATTTAAAGCAGAATCAACTAAATTTTCCACGATCTCCGCTGCAGCCAGTATGTCGATTGGATATACCGTGTCTTCGATCCTACGAAGAATAACCCTGCGTTCGACTTGCTTAACCGTCTTCCCTTTCAATTTGTGCGTGTAGCCTTGACGTATCTCCATGCCTTTGCTACCTTCTTTGCTTGGAAACAACACTTCCAAAGGCCCTTTTTGATCCAGCTCCGTATCATCTCTTAGGAATTGAAGAAAGCTGCGTAGAGATTCAATCCAAACATCACGATGCTCATTCCCATCTGATACTGCACTCTCTAACCTCTGCAAATATGCAATCAAAGTCTCTTCTTTTTCTGGCTCGGGAATCATGACGCACTTTCGATGGAAAACTTCTTTCTCTTCTTCTCTCCATTGCTGGTAGACTGGCGCTGCCGATTGGCTGTAATACTCGGGTATCGGAAGTCGTGGCATCTTATAGCTATAATTTACGATCCGTCTCCAAAAGTATGGATCAGCACAGAGCCATCCGTACGCATCATCCTTCTCCCAGAAAGAATCAGGAGCCATCGTAAATTCAGATGCTTCAAAAATGGGAGTTTGACCCTCGATCCCAAAAGCAAGCGCGGGGGAGGGTGCTGAAATTCCTTGGCGTATGGCTTTGCTTTCATCACGTTCTGCTAAAAAAGCTTTTAAAACCTTTCTTGCTGGCTCCAAATCGTATTTCATATTCACCCTTCATCTGATTGAGCTTCTAATCGCATGCGCGCTCGTTTGCTTGCCTGTTGCAGTTTTTGACGTAGAGCTTCTTTCGATGGCAGAGCCGTGAGGTATTCAGCAACATGGATGCCTGCCTTATCCAGTTCGAGAAGCTCGATGCA
>JAFEGU010000056.1 GCA_018239725.1 Verrucomicrobiota bacterium
AGGATCATTCATCTACTTGATCAGCGACTTTATGGATCTTGCTCCCGATTTTTCAAAGAAGTCGGATTTAAGCCATCTTAGCAAAAGCTGCGATATTGCCTTCATTACCGTCAATGATCGATCTGATGAAACTCTTCCTCCTGCTGGAGTCATTGGATTTTACGGTCAGAATGCAGAGAAGGTCTATATCGACACCGACAGCGATAGAGGCCGCAAATCCTATGCTGCTCAATGGGAGGACAACCGCAGAGCGCTAAACGTAATCGCCAAGAGTTTTAAAATCCCGTTGATATCACTTTCCACAGAATCGAATATTTACCCCGATCTTCTTTTAAAGCTTAAAGCACTTGCTAAGAGGAAGGTATGACTTCTTTAATGCAGCAACTTCATGACATTGAGGGACTCGATCCCATCAGCCCTTGGCCTCTTGCGATCGGCTGGTGGATTTGCATTGGGCTTGGAATCCTTTTACTTGGAAGCGGTATTTGGCTGCTTAAACGCCGCCTAGCTTATTTGAGGAGCTGGCAACGAGATGCATTTAAAAAGCTGGATTATTTGGAACAAAATTTATCCCCTTCGAACTCAAGGGAAACAGTGGCTTTTCTATCGGAGTATTTGCGGCGTATTGCCTTGCACAGGTATCCACGCAATGAATGCGCCGGGCTAGTCGGAGACGCCTGGTTAATGTGGCTAAAAGCGCATGATCCCAAACAATTTGATTGGACTGAAAAAGCAAAGGCGCTCAGCGAAATACCCTACGCCCCTGCAGATGCTCCTGCGCCCTCCGAGCAGAATATAAAAGAGCTAATACAAGCCATTAGAGATTGGGTGCACTGATATGTTTCACTTTCATTCCCCTTGGTTTGCCCTCCTTCTTCCCCTGCCCTTCATTTTCCGGTGGCTGCTGCCGCTCTTGCCAAAAGAAAAACCTACCGGGGCCGTCGAGATCCATTTTCCTGCAGCACATCGCTTAAAAAAAGTCTTTCCTTCCTGTCAGCCTAGCAAGAAAAAAGAGGGATCGATCTTCTTCAGCCTCCTCTTCTTCTCATGGGTACTGCTCATCCTGGCTCTAATGCAGCCAGAAAATGTCGATCAGTTCCGACAAGCCAAAAGCAAAGGTTATGATATCGTATTGGCCGTTGATATCTCCGCCTCCATGCAA
>JAFEGU010000057.1 GCA_018239725.1 Verrucomicrobiota bacterium
CCCTGCTAGCGGGAATTAAATTTTGCCGTGATCAGGCCAATAAGAAGATAGGTGATCAGATAGTAGACAGCGTCCAGCCAGAACATTCCAAGGGGCTTTTTGCCGAAGATCACGGGAGAAAATGTTGTTGGGAGAATGAAGGCTAGCCAAACAATGAAAGCGATCAATACGCCGGATGCCATGGTGTTTGCAGGGACAAGGTTGAAGAGGCAGCCCATGCCGTAAGCGATGAGGACAGCGCTAAAAAAAGTTCCTAAATAGACTTGTATGGAAATCGAATCAGCTTGTTTTTGCATGTGGATGACAAGCTCTGGCCAAAATTTGCCCAGCACCCACTGGCTGTAAATAAGGATTCCCAAAGTGATGTAGGCTATTGCACTGATGGCAATCCCGATTGGACTGACCTTATAGAAGATCGCGTGCATTTTCAGTTTCCTATTTGTTAATACTAGAAATCAAACCGAGCAGATGTTGTCCACCCTTGAAAGCTTAAATTGCCGCTATATTCGGTAAGATTTGCTGAGTAGGGGTCCAGAAATAAAAACAGATGGTTATGATCAAAAAACATCATATGTTCCCAACCTGTTTGGATCCTAAAGTGAAATCGGTCATGAGAAAACATTTGATCCCAGCGCAGTCCTAATTGAAGCTCTGTTATTGCTTGCTCGCAACGTTTGCTATTGACCCCGTAAAGATTCCTCCCTTTTACGCCAGCCTTTGAAACGCTTTTCTCTATACGCACATCTTTAAAAAAGCCGTATAAAAGAGAAAGGGCGCCGTTTGCATAAATGCTTAGTCCGCTTATCAAGTGCCATTCTGTATCTAAACCGCCTCGGAGGCCAATTCCCCAAAAATCTTGTTTTAAGTGGACCTGAAACTTCTTCAAGGGAACCTGTTGAAATGCACCTGGGTCGAAATAACTCGTATTCCAATTCTGATTCACCCATCCTGTTCTTAAACCTCCAAAGGGGCGTACAGTCAAATGTTTGCCAGTATAAAATTCCCTCCCTAACTCCCAGTCTAACAGATTTAGATGCAGTTCCAGATCGCTTTTTGCTTTCTTGGAGCCTATAAACTGATTAAAAACCGGGCTAGCAATAGTTGAAAAGATGCGATGATTCGAGCTGGAAGCACTCCCAGAGCCGTGGTCTTTAAACCAGGTCCATCCGAGACTTGTATCCCACTGGTCATGTCCTAAATTGTATCCTAACCCAAGACGAAAACCAGACTGGCAATTAAATGATACGGAGTAGATCTTCCCCTTTGGAACATCTGCGCCAACAAACACTGAATCCAAGACATCAGAGGCGTAATTCAAATTCTGCTCAGTTGCTTTCCAAAGCAGATAATCAGCAGTGAAAAATAGGTCTGCCCCATGTTTAACCTGCGGCCTTCCTGAAGGATTGATCTGTCGGGAGCTTTCTTTTGGTTTTTGAACATCCGAGTCGATAGATGTTCTTGCGGTGTCAGCATTTACAGCCATGATAAGCGTCAGCGGATAAATCGATAAGAAGGACAACAATTTCTTGTTCATATGGAAATTCCCAAAATAGTTGTGATTTTTAAAAACATTATTGATATCAGTATCTTCCTGATTTTGTCCAATCTTATGACGGATTCGTTAACACGGTGGCTGTCTATGGTATATAGTAGTGTCAACTGAAACGTACCAGGCGATAGCTTTTAAACCAAATTAACAGGGTTCAACTTAATAATCTGAAAATTGTCATTAATCCGCGACTTCAGAATATTACCCATCCTCGGAA
>JAFEGU010000058.1 GCA_018239725.1 Verrucomicrobiota bacterium
GTCGGCGTCCTCATTTATTTGCCCTTTTTCGTGATCGACCTGGTAACGGCGAACATCCTGCTTGCGATGGGTATGATGATGCTTTCTCCTTTGACGATCGCCCTTCCGTTAAAGCTATTGCTGATTGTGATGGTCGACGGCTGGACGCTGATCATCCAAGGGCTTGTTTTATCCTTCAAATAGGATGGATGCATGTATAGTACAGAAATCTATCAGCTCTCTTACCAGTCGCTCTTTATGATCCTGCTGCTGTCCGGGCCTCCGATCCTGATCAGCACCATGCTTGGGCTTTTCGTTGCGATCTTCCAAGCTGCAACGCAAATTCAGGAGCAAACCCTTTCATTCATGGTCAAGCTCTTTGCTGTAATTTTGACCCTTTTGTTCATGGGCGGATGGCTTTCTGCTCAGATCATGCAGTTTACAAACAACATTTTTACGAACTTCCCGAAATGGGTCTCTTAAAAAATGAGCCCTACTGAAAGCTACTTTTCGTTCTATTCCCAGCTGACCGATTATGCCCCCTTCGCCATGCTTTCCCTTTTCGTGCTCGGCATGGCACGGATGATGCCGATCTTGATGGCAGCTCCCTTTTTTGGCGCTAAGGTTCCAAGCCCTATCAAGATGGGACTCCTCACAGCCTTGACCGTTGCGTTCCTTCCTCAAATTGTGATGACCAGCAAAACAATGGTCGATTTCAATTCAACGTTCATCGGCCTGCTCTTCAAAGAGTTCTTTATTGGGATGTTCCTTGCTTTTTTTGCAGGACTCCCTTTTTCTGTTGCTGAATCTGCGGGCGTTCTCATCGACTTCCTCCGCGGCGCCTCTTCTTTGCAGGTCACCGACCCTTCAACACAGACCCAATCCTCCGATATCGGTATTTTTTATAATCAAGTCATGATCGTGATCTTTTATCAGATCGGCGGCCCCTACCTCTTTTTCGATGCGGTACTCACATCTTTTGAAATCGTCCCAGCCGACGGTTGGATCAATCCGACATTTTTCACCTCCCACAATCCATTTTGGATGCACGTCACAGAAGCAATCAGCAGGCTGTTCGCCGTAGCCATCCAACTAGCAGCTCCTTCACTGCTTGCCATTTTAATGACAGAGCTGTTCTTAGGCATTGCAAACCGGTTGGCCCCTCAAGTTCAAATCGTGTTTCTTGGGATGTCGTTGAAATCGCTAGCAGGCCTTGCCTTACTCTGCATCGCCTGGCTCTTCATCTGCAAGCAAATGGGCAAAGAAGCTCTTTATTGGCTGGAAGAGATTAATAAGATGCTCCCTGCTTTGGGATCATAGCGATCGAAATATTAGGGCCTGTCGTCAATTCAGTTTCTGTCGAGTTTTTGCAACAATTACCTCGCAATCTGCAACAACTTCCAATATGATCCTAAGGCTTGCCGTTAATTAAGTTGTTGCCGATTTTTCCTCTTTTTTAAGACGAAAAATCGACAACAGGCCCTAAGAACATCTATTTCACACGGGGAAGCAAAGCATGTCATTTCAATTATCGTCCATTAAAGCAGTCCTCTTCGATTTCGATGACACCCTGGTCAACACGATGGGCCCCAAGTGGGCGCAGCACAAGCACATTGCAAAAACATACTACGGCAAAACTCTTGACGACGAAGAGATCAAGCTGCATTGGGGAAAGCCGTTAACTGAGCTCATGCAAATCCTCTATGAGACATCAGATGTGCAAACAGCGATCGCCCACAACACAGCGATGCGCCCCCATTTCCCCAAAGAACTCTTCGATTCAGCATTAGAAACATTAGAAGATCTGCACAAGTGCGGCAAAAAGCTCGGACTTGTCACAGCGACAACTCGTTCGAACGTCCTTTACGATTTCGAACGCTGGCGCTTTCCCAAAGACCTGTTCGAACACGTGCAGACAGAAGAAGACACAAACCATCACAAACCTGATCCTCGTGTGTTTGAACCTGCACTGCTCTGGTTGAAACAACATCAGATTGAACCAAGCGAAGTCCTCTACATTGGCGATCACATCAACGATATGAACGCTGCAAAAGGCGCAGGAATGCACTTCATCGGAGTTGCAACAGGTCTTTTCAGCGTCGCAGAATTCGAACAGCATGGCGTGCAAGCGCTTTCAGAACTAGCTAAGCTGCGCACACGAATTTCTGGTTGACGGAATCACTTGTTCATTTTACAGTGAATCTACTTAATGCGACGAAACTATCGTGCATCTGCAATTGTAGATATCTCGATGATCTTCTGAGAGGTTTTTTGGAATTGTGCAACGCAACGCTGCACTCCAAAAAACCCTTCAGAAATCGTCATAACCATATTTCGAAGCATAAACAAAATCGATCCAAACTCAGGGGGATCTTCATGCAATACAACTTAAAAAAGATGTGGCCCGCAGCTGCTGCATCGCTTGTCGCTTTTACAAACCTTATCCAAGCTGATGCAGATAATTCTCAAATGCGCAATTTAGAAAACCGTGTGACAGCCCTTGAACAGCGCCGCGGCGCCAATGGTGTGATCAATCCACCTGGACGCCCTCAAGTGCGCAACGGCGCTGATCTCTTCATCACTGCTGATGCACTCTATTGGATTGCGCATGAAGACGGCCTTCCTCTTTTCGTTGAGAACGAAGATCAAGGTTTTACAACCAATCTCCACAAAGCTGATGCAGAAGGCCTGGATTGGGACTGGGATTGGGGATTCCGCGTCGGTTTCGGCTACAACCTGCCGCACGATGGCTGGGACTTGAGCCTCACTTGGATGCGCGTTTACGGTAAAGCCCACGAGCATGAGCATGCACACGGCAATGATGCCCTTTATCCTACATTGACGCATCCTGGAGCTAACCTCAATGGCGTAAATCTTGGAAGGGGTCCTTACACAAAGGCAAAAGGCGATTGGAAACTGCAGCTCAACCAAATCGATTTGGAAATGGGCCGCGAGTTTTTTGTTAGCAAGTGGCTGACTCTGCGCCCCCACTTTGGTCTGCGCACAGACTGGATCCATCAAAAGCTCGAAGTCCATTACAACCGCTTCCAAGGTGTTTCTGGACGAGACTATGAAGTCGAGCTGAAGAACCATTTCTGGGGTCTTGGCATTGCAGCCGGCTTGGACACGCAATGGGGCTTAGGCGGCGGCTGGAGCATTTACGGAAATGCAGCATTTGCTGTCCTCTACGGCTTCCATGAACTGGATCGAGAAGATGAGCTTGCAAACGGCACTGAATTTGACTGGGTAGACATGGATTACAGCTATCGCGTTTCCAGAGCTGTTGGAGATCTCCAGATCGGCTTGCGCTGGGACACCATGTTCGATAAAGACAGCTACCATTTTGGAATCCAAGCGGGATGGGAACACCACATCTACTTCTCCCAGAACCAGTTCCCACGATTTGTCGATGACGTTGCTATTGGCAACTTTATTGGAAACCAAGGCGATCTGACCTTCCAAGGTTGGACGCTTTCTGCCCGATTTGATTTTTAATTGGATGAACCAATCCATCGCTTGGGCCAATCAATTGGCCCAAGGATGAAATACTCACATTTTTGAACTTTGGAACACTATGAACCATACCTTTTTAAAGTACTTTCTCTCTTCAACAGCATCGCTCGTCGCTTTTACAAGCCTCTCCTTTGCTGATGCTGACAATGCGCAAATGCGCAACTTAGAAAACCGCGTATCTGCCCTTGAACAGCGCCGAGGTGCAACAGGCGTCATCAATCCTTCAGCGCGTCCGCAAATTAAAAATGGCGCTGATCTGTTCATTACCGGCGATCTGCTCTACTGGCAAGCGCACGAAGACGGGCTTCCGCTTTTCATCGAAAATGACAACTTCAATATCAACCTCCATGACGCTAAAGCAGAAAGCCTTGATTGGGATTGGAACTTTGGCTGCCGCGTCGGACTCGGCTACAACACATCGCATGATGGCTGGGACGTTGCTGCAACATGGCTTCACTTCAACACAGAAGCCAACGAGAGGGAAAAAGCCCACGGCAATGAAGTCCTTTGGCCAACTCTTACCCATCCAGGAGAAGAGATTCCAGGCGGACCTTCCATTGGCGACGGCGCATACCAAAAGACAAAAGCCCATTGGGCCATGAATCTGAACCAGATCGACCTTGACCTCGGCCGCGAATACTATGTCAGCAAATGGCTCACGTTGAGACCACACGTCGGACTGCGCACCGCTTGGGTACGTCAGCATATCAACGTCCATTACAACCGGAAGAGCAATAACTCAGGAAGTTTCTCTTCAGGCATCGATGATGAGATCGAAATGAAAACCAACTTCTGGGGCATCGGCCTCGAATCGGGAATCAATACCCAGTGGGGCCTCGGCGGCGGCTGGAGCATCTATGGCGATGCAGGATTTGCATTCCTCTACGGTTTCCATGAAGATGACAGAGAAGACGAGCTCAGCGGCGGAATTGAGTTTGACTGGGTCGATATGGACTGGTCGTTCCGTACGACACGGGCGATAGCTGACCTAGCGCTAGGACTGCGATTTGATTCTTGGACAGATGACGAGCGTGTCCACTTCCGCATTCAAGCAGGATGGGAACACCACATCTACTTCAGCCAAAACCAATTCATCCGATTTGTCGACGATGTTGCCATTGGCAACTTCATCGGCAACCAAGGCGATCTGACCCTCCAAGGTTGGACATTGTCTGCACGTTTGGATTTCTAATTCGTTTTCCTCAAGCCTCCTGCCCATGCGGCAGGAGGCTTTTTTTATTTAGAGAGAATTGCAAAACTCGGATGCTTGGAAAAATCGCCCTGTTGAGCTATTTTGCCACTTAGCTCCCGAGTCCTACTCACAAGGAGTATGTCCGCGGGAACAGAACTTTGGCTGCTTCCGCAGCTGGCAAACCATCTCAAAATCATCGATTTTTCCAAGCATCCGAGTTTTGCAATTCTTTCTTTAAAAAATTTATCGCTTTTTCATATTGTTGACCCAACACAAGTATTTATTGCCCAAGGGAGGCTCCTGCAATGGAGAACCGATTCACAAAACACTTTGCTTATTGCACTCTCTTCTTGGCTTTTTTTGCTTTCGCATCACAAGGACATGCACAGGATCCTGATCAACTGCGGAATTTTGATGAACGGCTGACTGCTCTAGAAAAGAAGGTCAAAGAGGAAAAGATCTATAACTCCTCGTCGCGGGCAGAAGTTGTCAAAGGATATAATCTCTTTTTAACAGGAGAGTTCCTCTATCTCCAGGCGCAGGAAAATGGTCTTGAATATGCGGTCAAGACAAACGATCCGACATTTGCTGGACAAAATGAAAAGCTTGATTATAAGAACATCGACTTCGACTACCACATCGGTTTTAGGGCGGGGATCGGATACAACATTCCGCACGACTCTTGGGATCTCTACAGCTATTGGACCCACTACAATACTGATGCTAAAGGGCATTCCCATCCAGACGATGGCGATGCCCTTTTTCCCACTTGGAGCCGTTTCAATCCTGGCCCTCTTGACACGACGTTCGCCTTAAATGCAAAGGCTAAACTGCGATTGAACATCAATATCATCGATGTCGAGCTTGGAAAGGAATATACGGTCGGTAAACACTTAAATTTCCGCCCTTCGATGGGGATCCGGACTGGTTTTTTCGACCAGCACTACCATGTCCAATATTTTCCGCTCAGTTTTCCTCAAGGCATTTCGATTGCCGAGGATAATATCAAACTGAAAAATGACTATTGGGGAGTGGGGCCGAAAGCAGGAATCGATACACAATGGGTACTCGGCGCGGGCTTCAGCATTTACGGATCTGCTGCCATCTCTCTTATTTTTGGAGAGTTTGAGATCAGAAGAAATGAGGTCTTCACTAATTTCCCTCCCGCCAATAACAAAGTCCATCACGATTTCCACCAAGTGCGCGCTATTACCGATCTTGCCCTTGGCATAGGGTGGGACATGATGCTAGCGCATGATCAGTACCATTTTAGTGTCCGCGGCGGCTATGAGCAGCACCTTTATTTTGGGCAGAACCAACTGGATAGAGTCTATTACAATGCAGCGATGTCGAACCTCGTTTCCAACTTAGGCGACTTATCGCTTCATGGCTGGAGCGCGACATTGCGCGTGGATTTTTAAAGAGAGCACACCGTGTTGATGAACATCCGTTTTACAGCTTTGAGGCTCCCTTTTCTGCTGATTGCATTAGCTCTGCTGGGAATTTTACACTCCCAAGAAGTTCTCTCTTCAGAACCATCTGAAGAGGAGGTCATGTTCAATCAACTGGAAACACGGCTCGGCAAACTTGAGAAGCAGGAACGTTATGGAACAAAGTACAATCCTGGAGCTGCAAAATCTTATGGTCTTCTCCTCGGCGCTGACGCCCTCTACTGGCAGGCTCGGGAAAACGGAATTCCCTATGCAGTAGCTGTCAACAACCCTCTTCAGCAATTTTTACCGCCTCCTGATTTTGTTCTTAAGTCGCATGTCAAAGAATTTGATTTTGATTGGGACTTCGGTGTTCGCGTTCACGGAGGTGTGCAATTTCACCGAGATGATTGGCGCATCTTAGCCACGTGGACCCATTTTGATACGAAGGCCCAAGACCATGGCTTCACGACAGCCAATACTGGTTTTCAGCCAATTTGGTCCGATCCCCTCTTCTTAGAACCGGCAGGCTTTGCAAGCCACATTAAGGCGAAATGGAAACTCTTTATGAATCAGGTCGACCTGATGCTTTCCCGCGCCTTTTATACAGGACGATATTTTGTCCTAGAGCCAGCTGTCGGCCTATCAGGAGTTTGGATCGACCAGCATCTGCACTCTCGGAGCAAGGTTGCGATTTTTCAAGGATTTAGCAGGGTCAAGCTTGAGAATGAATATAAAGGGCTCGGCCTCCGCGGAGGCCTAAACACCCGCTTTTGCATAAAACACGGCTTCAGCATCTTTAATACGACCCATCTTGGCCTCTACTATGGAGAGTTTGAGCTCGAAAGAAAGGAAAAGTTTTTTTCCAGTTCCTTTTTCATCCTATCTGGGAAAAATTCAATGGAGGAGAAGTTCAGGCAAATCACATCTTTAATTGCGATGCAAATGGGGATAGGATGGGATTACGGTTTTCGGAACAACCGTTGCGGGCTTTCTGTAAAATTGGCTTATGAGTACCAGATCTTCTTTGCACAAAACCAATTCATGCGCGTCATCAAAGTCGAACCTCTTCCAGAAGTTCTAAAGAACCAAGGAGACCTTGCTCTGATGGGCGGCACCTTGTCTGTGCTATTTACATTCTAACGCCGCAAAAAGTGCCGTTAATGGCTCAATTTTGTAAGGACCTCTAATGATCTATCTGTCAACTGGATCAATTCTCTTCGTGCGGTGGAGCTTCTATCAGCATCATGCAGATATTCGGAAATCAACGGAAGAAAATATTGGACATTTGCTAGCACATTTGGACAATCGACAATCTGTTCGCATAGGGATTTTAAAGCAATCTTTGAATCCTCATCGTCTTGCTTCAAGCACCATTGAACAGATCTAGTAAATAATGTGAGGTTAATTACATCCCTAAGGGCAAGAGTTTCTGGAGGGATAACTTGTTCATCCCGTTTTTCAGCACAGTCAAGGTTTGCTAAATAACGCGTTTCTCCGTTATCAAATCCGACTAAGGTAAATATTGTGCTCATAAAACACCTGGGGTTAATCTTAGAGTTGCTGAATACTTTGCAAATTTATCTGAATAAGCATTAAAGCTCTTCTAGAGAATGCATCAATCTCTTCTTCTTCACATTGCTTAATAAAGGGAGCATATTCAAATGTTCTAGCCTTGTCTAACGCCTTCCTCATTCCAATGATGAGGTGCTTAGGAGCCATATCAATAAACTCTTCAAATTCCCCTATGTCAGCAATGCGTTCCTTTAAATCTTTAACAAGATTATTCCGAATGTGGCTTGCTACGCAATCTAAATCATTAATTAATCGGATGCAGACTTGATTCAAACGAATAATTTTAGCGTGAAATAAAAATTCGGTATCGATAGACGGCACATCCAATCGCGGGGATGAACTTTCAACAGAAACGGGCGAATCAGGCGACGATTCAAATTGATCGTCTTCCAAAAAACCAAATCCCATATCCTCTTCAGAATCAGAAATAATCTTCTTCTTGTCCGCCATATCCAACGTGCAGTTATCGATCGGATAAACTTCGACAAGTTTTTGATGGCCGCTCTCCAACTCATCGAATTCCATCATGACGTTGCCGGAATTAAACGAGCTTGTTGCAGAGAACAGAGTCTCGACATTATCTGTAAAAGAGACAAATCGGTCGTTGTTGCCAAGAATGATGTCCAGTAAGGCGATTTCTCCAAATTTTTCAAGCATGACCTGTTGATCTTCTGGCGACATCTGTTTGATCTTTGATTTTGAAGCTTCCTTAAAGTTATTGGCATCCAGTTGTGGCATTGCAATCAAGCCAAGAGACTGGTAATTTGCACCCATTGCAAAGCACTTTTTTTCAGCATAGGGGCCCAGCAAATTCGCTAGTTTTGGATCGATCCGATAGGTCTCAGGAGCAGGGAATCCGAAGGCTTTGAAAAACAATGAACCGATCCGTTCGACACTGCATTGCCCTTCCGACTGCCATTTGATAACAATCCCGATCCGTTGGTCCGGAATTTCATTCGCAATTGCATGCGAAGGAACTTGACCGAGAAAAGTAAAGCCAGTGCCGCCACTGCTGGAACGGTTGATGAATGCATGAGGGACCTTGCCTTTTAAGGATTGATATAGAGCATCAATAAGAATATGGCAGTTCCCGCTTCCAGAAAAATACTTAGCTTTCAACCCCTTTTGGACTACCAAATCCTTTTGAAATTGCTCACCAAATAGTTGTGAACCAGGCTCACTGCCAAACATCACACCACTAGCCATATATCTCCTCAAGCTCAAAACAATTTTGATTAAATAATATAAACATTATACCAACCTTCCAATTAAACTAACACAATAGGAAATTTTTTATCGGGAAAAACAACCAACAAAAAGTTTAATAACAAAAAAACAATTAATCTAATATGATAAAGAAGGCCTTAAAAGAAGGGAAACTTCTTCGAGGGCTTTGACAAAGAGGTCGATTTCTTCGTGGGTATTATAAAGGGCAAATGAGGCCCTGGCTATTTGTCCAAAGCCGAAGCGCTTAAGCGTCGGCTGGGCGCAAAGATGCCCCGTCCGAACGGCTATCCCCCGCAGGTCTAAGAGCGTCCCCATATCAAGAGGGTGGAGGTCCTTGACCTGGAAACTGATGATCGCTCCTTTGCGCGGAGCCGTTCCCATGATCTTCAGACCTTTAATTCCTAGCATTTTCTGGGTCGCATATTCGAGCAGATCCTGCTCCCATGCTGCAATCTTATCGCGGCCGATCGATTCTATGTAATCAATCGCTTCGCCAAGGCCCATCACTTCCGCAATAGGAGGCGTTCCCGCTTCAAAACGCATTGGAGGATGCTGATAGGTCGATGACTCGAGATCCACTTCTTCGATCATATCGCCGCCCCCCTGATAAGGCGGCATCTTTTCGAGAAGGTTCTTTTTTCCGTAGAGGACGCCAATGCCTGTAGGCCCATATGCCTTATGACCGGAAAAGACGTAGAAATCGACTCCAAGCTTTTGCACATCGACAGGATGATGGGGAGCGCTCTGCGCACCATCGATCAAGACCTTTGCCCCGCGCGCATGGGCGCATTTTATGATCTCTTCGACAGGATTGATCGTTCCGGTCGAATTGGAAATATGGGCAATGCTGACAAGCTTCGTCCGATCGGTCAAAAGCTTTTCAAACTCTTCAAAGATCAGCTCTCCGCGATCATCGATGGGAATGAATTTGAGATGCGCGCCTCTTTCTTTGCAGACCATTTGCCAAGGGACAATGTTCGAGTGATGCTCCATCACAGAGATCAGGATCTCATCCCCTTCTTGAAGAAAGGCCTTAGAAAAGCACTGGGCCACCAAGTTGATTCCATCTGTGGTCCCTTTTGTGAAAATGATCTCCTCGGCAAATGCAGCATTGAGGAATTTTTTGATCTGGTTTCTTACAGCATGATGCCGATCCGTTGCCTGCGAAGCAAAATCGTACACGGCACGATGCACCGTCGCGTATTGCTCAGAATAAAAACGGTTCATTGCTTCAATGACAGATGCAGGCTTGTGGGCTGTCGCTGCAGAATCCAAATAGATGAAAGGTTTGCCGTGCATCTTTTGATGCAGCATCGGAAATTGCTGCCGAATTTTTCGGACGTTGTATGCGCTTGTATCGGCCACCGCTTTTTTCCTTTAGCAATTTAGGGGAGCATTTAATCTTTTTTGGATTTCTTGCGCAAGAAAAGGATACGGGAATTCTTGCAATATTTCCTGGCAAAAACCATCTACGAGCAGCTTCTTTGCTGCCTGTTCAGAGATCCCGCGGGCTTTAAGATAAAACAGAAGGGCCTTATCAAGCTGAGATACAGTCACTCCATGAGAGGCTTTGACATCATCGGCAAAAATTTCCAGGTTGGGCTTGCTGTTGGCGATCGCACGGTCATCGAGCAACAAATTGTTATTCAACTGATACGCCTGGGTCTTTTGCGCTTCTTTGCGCACAAAGATTTTTCCTTCAAAGCTCGACTGGGAGGCATCGTCCAAAAGGGTTTTAAATCGCTGCATCGATTGCGTGTTAGGCGCTGCATGTTCGATCAGCAGATGGGCATGGGACTGCGCTTTTTCTTGCAATGCAGTCAAGCCAAGCACTTGCGCTTCGGCCCCTTCTCCAGCAAGGAGGACGCGGTAATCTTGCCTGGCGCATCCTGAACCTGAAGAAGTGCTGATGCTCTGCAACCGGCTCCCTTTTTTTAAAGAAGCGCGGATCGACTCAAAATGCCAATGGTCATGCCTTGGTGCGATTTGATTGTATAGCCGAAGCTGAGCGCCCTCTTCGAATGCCGCATCCAAAACGCCATTCAGATGGCCAGATCCGCAGGATGTAGAGATCCACTTAATATCGGCATCTTTTCCAAGGAAAAGGTGTAGCCTTGGAGATGAGAGGGATTCATGTGCATCATGCGCATGGACATAGATGCATTGGACTGGGTGTTCCAAGACAATTTTGGGAGGAACATAAAAGAAGATCCCCTCGCCATGCGTCGCAGCGTTCAACGCTGCAAACGGGTCTTTTTCTTCTAAGAGCGCTTTACTAATGCGGTTGTTTAGAAAGGAACTGTGGGAACGCATCGCATCGGACAAGGCCATGAGCTGCACTTGCCCCTCCAATGCAGAAATATCGCTTAAGTCGGAACGGAAAAATCCGTTGACAAAGACGATGTGCGAATGCTGCGAGGCTGGATTGACAGCTTGTGCAAACGCTTGTTTTGAAACAGGCGCATCATCGGCCAGCGTGAAGTTCTGCTGATGCAGACGGGTTAATGGAAGATAGCGGTAGGCCTCATGTTTTTTGGTGGGTAAGCCTAAAGCTTCGAACTGCCGCCATCCCTTTTCTCGCACAGGACGCAGAGCAGCGGAAGATGATCGTTGATCGAATTGCTGCTTTAAGTGCACTAGCATAGGACAGGTTCCTGTTGTGCGGGAGGGATCAGCCAGTCGTATCCCTTTTTCTCAAGTTCAAGAGCAAGATCGGCGCCGCCCGACATCACCACTTTCCCGTCAACGACAACATGGACAAAGTCTGGACGGACATAATCGAGCAAACGTTGATAGTGGGTGATCAAGACAAGGGCATTATCTGGACTACGGAAACGGTTGATCCCATCGGCAACAATCCGCATCGCATCGATGTCCAATCCCGAATCGGTCTCATCAAGGACTGCAAGCTTTGGCTCTAAAACGGCCATTTGCAAGATCTCGTTCCTCTTCTTCTCTCCGCCGGAAAACCCTTCATTCACATTGCGGAATTTAAATTCCTGCCGCACATTGACAAGGGCCATCTTTTCATCGAGCAGCGCGCTAAAATCAGGTTCTGAAAGAAGCTCTTGTCCAGACGCTTTGCGCTTAGCGTTGAGCGCCGCATGCAAGAATTGGAAGTTGGAAATCCCAGGAATCTCAACAGGATACTGAAAGCCCATGAAGATCCCTGCGTGGGCGCGCTCATCAGGGGCAAGCTCAGAAATGTCCTCACCTTCCCATAGGATCTTTCCAGATGTCACATCATAAGAAGGATCGCCTGCTAAAATTTTTGCAAGGGTGGATTTGCCTGCTCCATTGGGGCCCATGATCGCATGGACTTCTCCAGGACGGACCTTGAGGTTGATCCCTTTCAAGATCCCCTTTTGTTCAATTGCTGCATGGACATCGATCATCTCTAACATGACTTTACTTCCTCAACCTACGGAGTTTTCTAATTTTAAAGTGAGCAGCTTCTGGGCTTCGACGGCAAATTCAAGCGGAAGCTCGCGGATCACCTCTTTGCAAAAGCCGTTCACGATCATATGGATCGCATCTTCGCGCGAAATCCCTCGGCTCTCTAAATAAAACAGCTGCTCTTCATTCATCTTGGACGTGGAGGCCTCGTGCTCGATTTGGGAGGTCGCATTGCCCACTTCAACATAGGGGAACGTATTGGCAGAGCACTTGCTGCCGATGAGCATCGAATCGCACTGCGTGTAGTTGCGCGCATTCGACGCTTTCGGCGCGATTTTAACAAGGCCGCGGTATGTGTTGTGCGACTCATCTGCAGAAATCCCTTTGGAGACGATGGTCGAGCGGGTATTTTTTCCTAAGTGGATCATCTTTGTTCCGGTGTCCGCCTGCATCATCCCGTTAGTCAGCGCAACCGAATAAAATTCGCCGACCGATTCATCACCTTGCAGAATGCAGCTTGGATACTTCCATGTGATCGCAGCGCCAGCTTCCACCTGCGTCCAAGAGATCTTCGAACGGAAGCCTTGGCATCTTCCCCGCTTTGTCACAAAATTGTAGATCCCCCCCTTTCCCGTCTCCGGATCTCCTGCATACCAGTTTTGAACCGTTGCATATTTGATCTCGGCGCGGTCTAAGGCGATCAGCTCGACGACAGCAGCATGCAGCTGATTCTGGTCATAAGCTGGAGCTGTGCATCCTTCAAGATAGCTGACATAAGAGTCTTCTTCAGCAATGATCAACGTCCTTTCGAACTGGCCGCTATTGCGTTCATTGATCCGGAAATAGGTCGATAGCTCGATCGGGCTTCTGACGCCTTTTGGAATATGGACAAAGGAACCATCGGAAAAGACGGCTGAATTGAGCGCCGTATAGTAGTTGTCGCCAATTGGAACAACGCTGCCTAAATACTTTTCCACTAACTCAGGATAAAGCCTGACAGCTTCGGAGATCGAACAAAGGACAACGCCGGCATCCTTCAATGTTTTATGGAAGGTCGTTCCTAAAGACACCGAATCGAACACGACATCGACAGCGACGTTCGTCAACCTTTTTTGTTCATCGAGAGGGATCCCCAGCTTTTCAAACGTCTTTAACAGTTCAGGATCGACATCGTTTAAACTGGAAAGCGATTGGGGCTTCTTTGGCGCTGAATAGTAACTGATATCTTGGAAATCGATCGGAGGATGGGAAATATTTGCCCAGGATGGGGGCTCCATCTCTTTCCATTTTGCAAACGCTTTGAGACGGAACTCAAGCAGAAAAGCCGGTTCATTTTTCTTAGCGGAAATCGCGCGGACGGTCTCTTCGGTCAATCCCTTAGGAAAGGTCTCCGATTCAATGTCCGTGACAAAGCCGTACTTATAGTCGGCTCGACTATCGAGAAGCTCTTGTGTTGCCATAAACCCGTTTGATCCCTTTCAGAGGGAAAGA
>JAFEGU010000059.1 GCA_018239725.1 Verrucomicrobiota bacterium
CAATACGATGTATGTGCCAGCAAGAGCGCCTACTTGCAGCGTAGAAAGTGCAAGCGATTTCCAATCGACGCCTTTATTGGCTTCGGCATCTTGCAGCGCTTTTGTGAACACCTCTTTTTGCTTTTCAACTTTTGCCTCAGCAGTTTTTTGGATGTTTGTTTCATCTGTCGCAGGAGAGGAGAGAAGTCTATCTACCATGAACTGCAAGTGTTCGAACGCTTTGCGCATTTCGTCTTTAATTAAGAACAGACTAAAAGCTGTTTCAACCTCTTCAGCTGGCGCTCCACCCTCTGCTTTAGCGCGGTAAGCTTTCCACAGCTTGTCGAGCTCGCAGTTTGGGTCTTCGTAGTAGTCGCCGCTCAAAGAATGCAGCCTTTCATCAATCTCTCTTTTCATTTCAACGAATTCGCTTCTCATCGTTGGATCTGAATTGACAGCACTGCCGATCTTCTCAATTTCTGCAACGATGCCTTGACGCTCATTCTCGAGTGTTAAAAATCCTTGGAAGGCATCAAATGTAGCTTGCAGGTCGGGATCTGTGCAGGTAGTGCTTGTCTGATCAAACGTTTTTCCGGAAGGCAGCTTGGCTTCTTCCGCTTTGAAGTTCAACCATGCTTTATGAATTTCAGATGTTGGATCTTCAAAAAACTTCCCGCAGATCTCATCGTAACGCTTTTCGAGTTCTAGTTTTTTATCTTTTAATGCTTGCCGCTCGGTTGCAACTGTTCGATCTAAAATGTCAGTTGCGTTTAGGGCTTCGATCGATCTAGTCAGACGCTGGACGTCAGCTGTGTTCTTCTGAGGCAGATAGGATGCAACGTAATTGGTTGCCGAGGTTGCTGTTGATGCCATGCCTGATAGAGTTGGCATATAGCTCAACGGAGCTTTCAGGGTGCTTGCAATCCCTGATAAAGAGGGTAAAGAAAGAGAAGAAAAATATGTAGCCATAAAAATTTACCTATAGTTTTAGTGTTAAGCCTATTATTGCGCTAAACTGATTATATCAAATAATGGAATAAAATCTTATTTAAAATACGATTTTAATTATCGATGCAATCAACTTAAGATTATTCATTTGATTGTAAAATCAAATGACGAATCAGGAAAGCTCAAAATGAGTGGAATCCCCTATTCCGACTCTGAAGATGGCTTCTTCGATTAGGATTCTGTACGCGCCAATTGGCTCGGTTTTGGAAAGCGTCGATTGTAACCTCAGCGATTCAATTGCATCCAGTTTTAATTATTCGATGTATTGATTTAATTTTATTAATAAATAATAAATGGTTTGTTGTTGTTGAAATAATATGTTAATTATTTAATTTGTTGTTATGTTTTGTTTTATTTCTTTCCAGGTCTCCTGGTCGAATGCCAAATTCCCGATTCTTTCAGGTATTTGACCATAATCCGTTAAATTATTATAGAGATGTTAAGAATATATTTTAATTTGGTGATGCTCTGTTTCAAAATATTATTGATAAATGCCGGAAATTTTGTACGGGCTATTACAATCTCCTTCTTCTATTCACGACGCTCCTCTTTGTCTTTAGGCCGTATAGCCGAAGCGAAATGTATGTTGCCATCTGGAAGCTCTTTTTAGCTGGGACTATCCTGAGTTCCATTTTCAATTGCCAC
>JAFEGU010000005.1 GCA_018239725.1 Verrucomicrobiota bacterium
GACTGGAGATTTGCATGAGCAGATGAAAAAAGCTGCTGAAGGGCTCACTTCTGTCCGTCCTGAAGATATCAAGCTGCATCAACATTACTAGTGGGAGGAAGGTTCATGGCAAGCTCTAGGAAATCGAAGAGAACTAGTCGTACGAAGCGTTCTATAAAAGAAGAAAAAGAAGTAAAAGAAATGAGCTCGCGCCGCAGCGGGTGGAAGCGCTTCTGGGACCGTTACTGCACAATGTAAGCTCAAAAGGGAGTTGAAAAACTCGCTCTTCAAAAAATCATTGATAGCCTGTCTTAACGCATAGGACGGGCTATTTCTTTATCCTCTTTTTCGTAAGCAGGCTGAGAGAATAGACGCAGGCTGCAAAAAGAGAGATCGTGGCCCCAGGCGGCCAGTTCAGTTCGTAAGCCGCATACATTCCAGCCGTTGTGAAGACGCATCCTAGCAACACGGCCAAAAGCATCATTGTGGAGAGCCTTTGAGACAATGTGCCGGCAACTGCTGCCGGGATTGCCAGCATGGCTATCACAAGGATTGCCCCGACCACTTGGATCAAGAGGACGACCGAAATGGCGACAAGGCATAAAAGCAGAAGGTATAGCAATCTGACCGACATCCCTTGCAGCTGGGCTTGGTCTTCATCGAAGCAGATGGCAAGGAACCGCCTATAAAAGAGGGCGACAAGGCCGATGATCAGGATGTCTAAAATAAGCAGCAAGCGGATATCGCTATGGGTGACCCATAAGATATTTCCGAATAAAAAATTGAGGAGCTCAACGTTGTAGCCAGGGGTAAGGGCAATGAAGATCACGCCGACAGACATGCCGGTTGCCCACAGGGCGGCGATCACGGTGTCCTCCCTTTCCTTGTACTTCAAATGGATCCATCCCATCAGCAGGGCTGAAAGAAGTCCGGCGAAGAGCGCTCCATAGAGGGGGGTGAGGATCTCCCATCCATATGTCCTTTTCAACCATAGGAAAATGCCCATCCCTCCCAATACGGAGTGAGCGATGCTTCCGCTGATCGCGACGATCCTTTTTACAACGACGTAGCTTCCAATGATCCCGCTGGCAAACGAAGCGGCAAGGCCTGCAAAAAGCGCAAGGAGGAGAAAGGGGTTTTTTGCAATCGCTTGGAAAAAGGATGTCTCTACCATGTAAAGTGGTCCTTGGAAGATAAAGGGGTATGATATAGGCCGAGGGCGAAGTGTTCGCACACCTCTTTTGCCTTCATTGTCGTGACTTGCCGGTGGACGCAGAGAAGCCGCTTGGCCTTGTCGATGATCGACTGGAGGTCGTGAGTGACCATGACGATTGTCATGGACCGGTTAAGCTCGGCGAGGAGTTGATGGATCTCCTGCTCGGCAACAGGGTCTACGCTTGCCGTCGGTTCGTCAAGAAGAAGGATTTTGGGATGATTGACGATCGCCCGTGCGATCAGCGCCCTTTGGGCTTGTCCTCCTGAAAGGGTTCCAAAAGATGCCTTTGCAAAATCGGCAAGGCCGACTTTTTGCAGGGCTTCATAAGCAACCTCTTTGGTCCCTTTGGGAAAGCCGCCCCACCAATGGAGCTTGGAAAGGCATCCCATGAGGACAACTTCGAGCACCGAGATCGGAAAGTCTTTATCAAAGCGTAAAACTTGGGGCACGTAGCCGATCTGGCCGCGCGTATGATGGGGTTCTTTCCCAAGGAGCTCGATATCGCCATGGTCGGGTTTGAGCATCCCCATCAAGAGTTTCAATAAGGTTGTCTTTCCGCCGCCGTTCGGTCCGAAAATCCCGATAAACTCTCCCGGCTCGATCGAAAAGTTAACTTTTTCGAGAATGGGTGCTTTATCGTAGCTAAATTTTAAGTCGCGGACGGCGATGACGGACTCTGGCATTATTTATTCAGCTTTTGAAGGTTTTGCAATAATTTCGGCGATCGAGCGTAAATTGTCCAGATAATCTTGAGCATACGGGTCCACGGTGGCGGTCGGGACTCCAAGCTCTTGCGCGATCAGTTCCGCCCCCTTGTTGCTGTATTGGGGCTCCAAAATGACCCTTGCGACTTTATAATGTCTAGCTTCTTCAAGCAGGTGGGTCACTTGCTGGGGAAGGGGCTCTTTTCCTTCCATTTCCACTGAGAGCTGGACAAGGCCGTAGTCTTGGCAAAAGTAGGCAAATGCTGGATGGGAGACCAGGATGGCCTCTCCTTTCATTGGAGCTAGGAGGGTGGAGATCTGCTCATCAACCAGGTCGAGCTCCGCAAGTAAAAGGCTTAAGTTTTTCTCGTAGAGGTCTTTATTGTCAGGAAACGCATCGATCAGAGCGTTTGCGATCGTGGCAGCTTGAACTTTGGCAAGTTTGGGGCTGAGCCAGATATGGATGTCTTTTCCTTCGTCGCTGCCATGGCAATGGTGGTGTTCGTGGGAATGGCCGTCAACTTCGCAAGAAGATAGGAGGTGGATCCCTTCCGTGACATCGACGATATGCATTTTAGGATTTTGCTCCTGGATGACCTTCAACACTTTTTGATCGAACGATTCTCCAAGACGGATCCACAGGAATGCATCCCTGACCTTTTGGACCTCCTTGGGCTTTGGCTCATAGATGTGGGGATTTGCGCCTTCCGGAATCAACGTCGTAACAGGCTGGCTGTCTCCAGCGATCCGATGCACAAAAAATGCGTAAGGGGCAATGCTCACCATTACAGTTTTTTCTTTTCGGGGAGAGCTTTCAGGCTGGCAGCCGCCTAAGCATAGGGCAGACAAAAATAGGAAAATCGCTTTTTTCATAAAGACCTAGGGTTTATGCCGAGCAAAATACCACAATCGGCTCCTTTTGCAAAGTTTCTTGTGAATAAACGATAAGTCGGGTAACCTTTGCCTCCGTAAGTTCAATTTATGTTTTTTGGAGGAGTGTCCGAGTGGCCGATGGAGCACGCTTGGAAAGCGTGTAAACGTGATAAGCGTTTCGTGGGTTCGAATCCCACCTCCTCCGTTTCTTTATTTGAAGAGGCAATTGCAAAACTGCCTCTGAGGGATGAATTTCGCACTGTCCCAATGGATCTATTGCATAACCCGCTTTGCCAGGTGAATGGGGGGGTACGCAAGAGATCTAATCTCTTTATTGATGCAAATTCTCCTTTAAAAAAATACTTGCGATGTATAGAAAAGCATCGTAAATAGTAAAATTTATGCAGTAGAGCCGAGAGTTTTTCCGTACGGCTCCTGTAACAGTTCCTTGGAAAAGAGGAGGACTGATGCGCTGTCCATTTTGTAACAACGAAGAATCAAAGGTTACCGATTCGCGGAACGCTGCAGAAACAAATGCTGTGCGTAGGCGAAGGGAATGCCTGCAATGTCTTCGACGGTTCACCACATTCGAAACGGTCGATCTGACGATCCAAGTTCAAAAACGGGACGGGCGCTATGAAGATTTTCATCAGGATAAGTTGATCCGCGGTTTGGATGCTGCATGCCGTCATACGCGCATCAGCCATGACCAAGTCCGCTCTCTAGCATATAAAATTACCTCCGACCTCATGGAGAGGCAAGTGCGCGAGGTCCGTACTTCAGAGCTCGGCGAAATTGTGATGAAGCACTTGCAAGCGCTTGATACGATTGCCTATATACGGTTTGCATGTGTCTATCGGCGTTTTAAAGATGTCGATGAACTGATGGATGCAATTGCCTCTAACAAGTGTTCTTAACTAACGATAAGGAAACACCATGCCACTTAAAAAAGCAGATATTGAGCGTTTCAAAAAGCGTTTGGAAGAGATGCGAAATCAAATGACCAACCTTTTGCGCGATTCCAAAGAGGATGTCAAGGCGGTCGATCAGGCCAAAGGGTATTCGCAGCATCAAGCGGATGAAGGGACTGACGATTTTAACAGAACGATCAGCCTGCAAGTGAGCAATGAAGAGTTCAACGTACTGCGGCAGATCGAACGCGCTCTGGACAAGATCGATGAGGACACCTATGGGATCTGCGATGTGACCGGGGAAGAAATACCGATCCAGCGTCTTGAAGCGGTCCCTTACGCAACGATGACTGTTAAAGCACAAGAGAAGTTTGAAAAGGGCATGCTCTAAAATGAACTGGCAAAAAGCCTTTCAATACATTGCGATCGCTCTGATCATCTTTGCAGCAGACGCAATCTTAAAGGCCTATATTCACTTATCGATTCCTGTGATGAGCGCAGCGTCGCCGATCTACCCTTACGATGGGATCGGCGTCTTTCGGAATTGGCACGGGATCGATTTTGCCATCACCCATGTGATCAACAAGGGAGCTGCATGGGGAGCATTTGCCTCTTTGCAGCATTATTTGCTTTATGCTCGGATGGCCATTATCGGCGGCCTTATTACCTATCTCTTTTTTATCAAGGCAGAGCCTTTTCGCAAATTCTGCCTTACGCTTATCGTGACAGGTGCGATAGGCAACGTCATCGACTACTTTGTCTATGGGCATGTGGTCGATATGTTCTATTTCATCTTTTGGGGATATTCCTATCCGGTTTTCAATATTGCCGACAGCGCCATTTTCTTCGGGATCGTCTGCCTGCTTCTTCAATCCTTCTTGCTCAAAGCAAAAAAAGGCGGAGCTGGAAAACAAAAGGCCAGTGAAGCTTGAGCCCGTTACGCATCAGCACTCCGCAAATCGAAGGATTTCTTCAAGTTTCCAAGCAGCTTAAGTTCCAGGTTCTGCTTGATGTTTCTGAAATGCATGAACTGTTGCAAGATTTGGCGCCAGTGCATATCTGCGTTGTTTCCGAGCCAACAACTCTTGATCGGGCCCTTATTTCCAACGAAGAATTTTTGGAGATGTACGGCAGTTATGTAGCTGGACTCAAAGAGGGGAAGATGCTCGATGAAAAATTGCTGCGGCGCTACTTTTCCTCTGCATGGACATCGGCGCTCGATGCGGTTTATGCGATGGCGGTCTCCTCGGAAAAATATCTGGTCAAGCCGCTCAAACCGCTCATTCAATTGCAAGGGCACCATTTTTTCTATTCTGATCTCGATAAGCAGTTTCATCCGATGGTGCTCAGCCAAGAAAGTGTCAGCTGGGGCATCCAGTTCTCTTATCCGCAACTTTGTCAAGATCCTAAAACATCGGACATCCTCAAAGTAGGCAAAGGGGAAAATTTTCCAAATACAGCTCTTTTCACTGCGTTGACCAAATGGCTGCGCGAGCACACATTGCCCACTCCTTTTGTTGTCGATGGAAAGCGGACGAATGCTCCAATCCGGTTGGGCAAACAGTGCTTGAACTGGATCGGCAAACATCCCCAGCTCACGCAGAAAGGGATTGAGATTTTTTCCTTTTCCACTTCTAATTAACTAAGCTAACTTACTTCTAGACTTCAGGTGATTATGCAAATCGAACTAGTCGCAATCGGCGATGAGCTGCTTCGTGGAACGACCATCAACACCAATGGCGCTTTTTTAAGCCGCCACCTTTCTGAAAATGGATATCGGATCTCACGGCATACAACTTTATCGGACGATCCTGTCGTGTTAAAGGAGGGGTTGCAGGAGGTTCTTAAGCGCTCTACGATTGTGATCACAACAGGCGGGCTTGGGCCCACATGCGATGACCGGACGCGCGAAATCCTTGCTCGTCTTTTTTCCTCCGAATTTCATTTCAATGAAAGCGTCGCCGCCGATCTTAAGAAACGTTTCGGCGAACAGCTCATCAGTTTAGAAGATCAGGCTACGATTCCGGCGAAGGCAAAACCGATCCTCAATCGCATTGGAACGGCTCCCGGCCTCATTTTCACAGAAGACCAAAAGACATGGATCATTTTGCCAGGAGTTCCTCAAGAAATGCAGGAGATGTTCCTTAACGATGCCCTTCCCTATCTGCAAAAAATACATCCGTCGTGCGTGCAGAAAAAATTGGACCAGCTCCATTTTAGCTTGCTGTATGAAAGCCTCGTCGATCCGACATTGCGTATCCTCCAAGAACAATATCCCCAAGTCGATGTGGGGATTTATCCCGGTTACGGCTCATTGATGGTCTCTATGCTTTCCTCTCAAGAAGAGCAGCTCGAGCAGTTTCGAACGGGCCTGCAAAAGAAGTTTGGGCCATATCTCTTTGAATCCCCGAACGGGAAAATCGAAGAAGCGGTCCACTCCTGGTTTATTAAGAATAAAAAGACGCTGGCCCTAGCGGAATCGTGCACAGGAGGACTGATGGCTGCCCATCTAACTGCTCTTTCAGGCGCTTCCGATTATTTCCTCGGTTCGTTTGTCACCTATTCGAACGCAATGAAAACGCAGGTCCTTGGCGTTCCCGAATCCACATTGCGCCAAACAGGCGCTGTGAGCAAAGAGACTGTTGCAGCAATGCTCGAAGGGGTCTTTAAGCAAAGCGGTGCCGATTTCGGGATCGCTATTTCAGGGATTGCAGGACCGACAGGAGGCTCTGATCAAAAACCAGTCGGAACGATGTGGGCCGCCATCGGCGAACGAGGAAAAGTTCCCGATATCGGCACCTTCATTGCAAAAGGAAACCGGCAAACGAGAATCCTTTCAACGACCAACAACTTGTTTGGAGCCCTTTATCGCAAAGTCGCCAAAGGGATCCCGGCCTTCCCATTCTTCTCTTAAGAACTCGAAGCTGGTTAAGAGGATTTTATACCGAAGTAACTTGAAAAATTGTGAATTTGGCAAGTTATTTCGGCATCACGCGCTTTAATTTGCAAGCAGAGTCTTTTCCATCGCATCGACGAAGATGAGCACATGGTCAAAGGCATGTTCCTTGCCCCACGCTAGGCGATTCTCAATTACGCCGTTCATTCGAGCGATCTCATGATAGACCTTGTCTTTCTGCGCAGAAGGAAGCTCGCTGAACATGCGAGATAGAGCCATCTGGACAGAAGCTGAAAGGCGGGCAGTAATCATTGCCGATCGATCTTCAGATTCAATGGAAGGCATTACACTGGCAGCGCCCTCATTAGAACAGGCAGAGATCTTCTCCTGCCAGATCGGATTGACAGATGAATGGATTTCGCAGATTTGGTCAAGCGGCTGCTCAGAGCCGATGGCGTGAAAGAGTTTTCCAAGAGTAGACTCTGGACTGTATTGGATAAACTGTTCCCAACGGGCCTTAAAAGCTGGGAAATGCTCCCGTTTGCTTGAGTCCATGTTAAAGATGTAAGGATTGCCACACAGCGGAGACATGCAATCGATACTGTTATCAAGCGCAATCTCGTGGTGATTAAAGATAGATGCTGGAAGTGTGAATAAGTGGTTGCCCATTAACTTGAGGCTTCTCAAAGATGGAAGATTGCCAATCGCCGCTGGAATAGTGCAGAGCTTATTTTCGCTTACGTTTAAAGTTTCTAATACAGGTAAACTGCAAACCGATTGAGGAATAGAAGAAAGTCTGTTGTTTGTAAGTTGTAAATCGCGAAGGCTTGCCAGCGTCCCGATCGAATTAGGAAGAGATTTTAGGCAGTTGTTCCCAAGTAAACAGACTTCTAGGGCGCCGAGATTTCCAAATGCGTTTGGAAGAGCGGTTAGTTTATTTCCGGTCAAAGAAATGTTTCTCAATGCTCTGAGGTTGCATATTGAGTCAGGAAGGGCCCTAAGCATATTATTATCAAGGCATAAGATCTCTAAGTTTGTCAAGAGGCCGATCTCAGGCGGGAGGTATTCAAGCCTTTTATCCATTAGTTCGATATAAGTGATTTGCTGGACGAGGGCCGCATTATCCGGAGATGTAAGCCAAGCTCGGATCGCTTCATGTCCTTGAGGAGGAGGAGCAAGAAGGAAAGCTCCGAGGCCTGTGAATTCATCGAGCAGACAGTCATTCCATAAGGTCTCCAAAGCAAGATTTTCGCAAGCAGTTTGGTATCTGTTCTCTAAGGCTTGTAACTGAAGCTGTGGGATCTTCCATGCATCATTAGGCCCCATGACTGGGTGGTAACGAAAACTCAGTTGGTTCAAAAACTGATGGAACAGCAGATCGACGGATGCTTCTAGCTTATCATGTAATACCTGCTCTTCAATCCTTTCCATTAATTCTCGGCAAGGCGCAGGCACCTCATCTTTCAGATTGCACCATGCAGCGAACTTGATCCCGTTAACAACGCATTCTAAATTCTGATCAGGTACCTTTGCTAAATTAAGACAAGCGGATGCCAGAGCAAGGCTCTTTAATGATGGAACAGATGATGATGCCATAAAACCCCCATTTTCTTGTGGGTTAAATTGTATCATTTTATTTGATTAATTAGTTGTTTTTTTATTTCTTATAATCAACGAATTAAATGTTGTTTTTTATAAAATTAATTTTAATTTTCCGGGTAAGCCTTCCCCCAATTTCGCATGTGGTTCAGAACTGGTGAGTGTGGTAAGATTTTTCCACATTTTGGCTGAGATTCTAGTCCTCGTAAGGACAGGCAGTCGACGGGTTAAAATAATCTTTTACAGGCGCAGATGAAAGTTCAATACACTCTTCTCGATAGCGGCGACATGCAGAAGCTTGAGCAGTTCGGGCCATTCCGGATTGTCCGCCCTTGTTCGCAGGCCCTATGGCACCCTCTTCTTCCTTCCGAGGAATGGAAAAAGGCGGATGCACACTTTAGCCGCGATGGAGGCAATAGCTGGAAACTGAACCGTCAGCTTCCCAAGGAATGGACTGCACAGGTCCAAGGGATCCATTTTAAAATTGCACCGACCGACTTTGGGCATCTCGGCGTCTTTCCTGAGCATAGCTTGCTGTGGAAGGAGATGACCGATCTGATCCAAGCGCAGAAGACCCCTCCTAATGTTTTGAACTTATTTGCCTACTCGGGAGGTGCGACGCTGGCTGCTGCGAAGGCAGGAGCGAAAGTCTGCCATCTCGATGCCTCCAAAGGGATGGTCAGCTGGGCCAGGGAAAACGCTCAGCTCAATCAATTGCAAGGCGCTCCCATCCGCTGGATCGTCGACGATGTGATCAAGTTCTTGAAACGGGAAAGCCGCAGAGGGGTGCGTTACGACGGGATTATTCTCGATCCGCCTAGTTTTGGAAGAGGAGCTCAAGGAGAAGTGTTTAAAATTGAGCGGGATGTGCATGAGATCTTAAAGCTCTGCCGCGATGTGTTGAGCGAAAGTCCTCTGTTTGTCTTCTTCACGACTCATACTCCCGGAATGACCCCCCTGGTGATGCGTTATCTTCTTACTCAGATGATGGATGGGAAAAATGGAAAAATTTCTTCGGGCGAGATGATCATCCCAGCAGAAAATGGATGCGATCTCCCTTCAGGCAGTTATGCGAGATGGACTCATGGATAATCAGATCACCAGTTTGCAAAACCCTAAAATCAAGAATGCATTGAAGCTCAACGATCGGCGAGAGCGGAATGAAACGGGATTGTTTTTGATCGAAGGATACAGAGAGCTCAAGCGCGCAGCCGATGGCGGCGTGAAGATCCAGTCTCTTTTTATTTGCCCCGAATTCTTTTTAGGGGAGAACGAAGATGGGCTGATCCAGCAGATCAAAAAGAGGGGAGCAGAGGTGTTTTCTTGCGCCTCCCATGTCTTTGAAAAGCTTTCCTACCGCGATAGGCCAGACGGACTGATCGGGATCGGTGTCCAAATGAAAATGGGATTATCGGAGCTCGCCCAGGCGCTTGCAAATAAGAACAATCCTTTCTTGATCGTTGCGGAAGCAATTGAAAAGCCAGGCAATCTCGGTACGATCCTCCGTTCTGCGGATGCAGCTGGCGCTGATGGGGTCATCGTCTGCGACCGCTGCACAGACATTTATAATCCGAATGTGGTCCGTGCAAGCGTCGGAACGCTGTTTACGCTGCCGGTTGTCGAAGCGCAAAGCGGTGAAATATTAGCATGGTTGAACGAGCGGGGAGTGCGCGTAGTCGCTGCCACACCCTCTGCATCGGAAGAGTTCACGCAAACAGATCTCAAGGGGCCTGTTGCGATCGCCGTAGGAACAGAGCAGCTAGGACTGTCCAAGCAGTGGATGGATGCAGCTGATATCCGTGTGCGCATACCCATGCACGGCATTGCCGATTCGTTGAATGTCGCAACGGCGACAACATTGCTGCTTTATGAAGTGGTGCGTCAGAGGTCCCATGGAAATCATCTACGTTGACAACCATCTTCTCATTATCAATAAGCGGGGCGGCATTCCGACGCAAGAGAGTCCAGGCTGTCCAGAAAATGTGACCGATTGGGCAAAGAACTGGATCAAGCGCAAGTATGACAAACCGGGAAAAGTCTTTTTGGAGCCGATCCACCGTCTCGACAAACCGGTCAGCGGAATGGTCCTTTTTGCGCGGACAAGCAAAGCGCTGAGCCGCTTGCAAGAGATGATGCGGGAGAGAAAGATTGCCAAATGGTATTACGCGCTCGTCGAACAGGCTCCATCTCAATCAGAAGGCGTTCTAGAGCACCATCTCGTGCATGATGAGCACCGTGCGCGGATTGTCCCGTCGTCTCATCCAGAAGGAAAAAAAGCAGTCCTCGCTTATCGAACCAAGCAAGAATCCCGATTGGGCTTTTTGCTGGAAATAGAACTGCAGACGGGAAGATACCATCAGATCCGTGCGCAGCTTGCACATGTCCGCTCTCCGATTTTAGGAGATCAAAAGTATGGCTCTTCTAAGACCTGGAGTAAAGATTGCATTGCGCTGCACCATGGAAAGCTTTCCTTTGTGCATCCAGTTACAAAAGAGGAGCTGGCATTTACTGCCCCTTTTCCTTCTTCTTTCGCATCCATTTCAGTGTGATCATCAGGCCGCTCAAGGCGATTAGAGCTGCAGCTAGATTGATCAGATAAAATCCAGAGATCGATGCATTCCGCAAACTTTCTTGAATGATGGTTGCAACATCAGGGGGAACATCCTGAAGTGCGTTGAGCGCTTTCGGATTATGGGAAAGGAGGCCGTCAAAGCGGGCAGGATCGAAATTTTCATGAGAGCTCTGTTCCTGAACGAGTTGTATAAAATGCCAATTGGTCCATTGGGTGTTCACTGTCCCGAAAACGGCAAGTCCCAATGTAGCGCTGAATTGGCGTGTCAAGGTCAGCAGTCCTGATGTGATTCCTCTTTTTTCCACAGGCACGGCGTTAAGGCAGGCGACAGAGCTGGAAGTGAAGACAAAGGGAACTCCGATGCCAAAACAGAGTATAGAGGGCAAAAGGCCATGGATGGAAGAATCTTTTGCAATGAAAACAAACCAAATTAAAGAAAAACAAAGAAGGGTAAAGCCGATCGCAACAGGGATCTTAGGTCCTAACCTATCGACACAGATCCCAGCGAGCGGCGCCGCAATCAGCAAAGGAGCGCAGGACATGAAGGTCAGGTTGCCGGCCTCAGAGGGTGTAAAGTGGGAAATGGTTTGAAAGAAGATGGTCCAAAACACAGTGATCATGAGAATAAATTGAGTGAGCGAAACAGCTGTCAAACTCGGTACGATCATCGGAATTTTGAACAAGTTGAAATCGATCAGCGGAGACTTTTTTGTGCGTTCAATTCGGATCAGGAAGTAAAGAAAGACGATCCCGATTCCCAGCAACGATAAAGTTAGAGGGGAAGTCCACCCCCATTGCTGGGCTTGCATGATCGCGATGACGATCGCTGAGATTCCGGCCAAGCTTGTAAAAAAACCAATGAAATCAAAGCTGCTTTTGTTGTTTGGAAAGGGGGGGACAGTGAGCTGTGTCAAGATCACGCCGATTGCTGCGATGGGAAGGTTGATCCAAAAGACGTAGCGCCAGCTTGCAAACTCAGTAAAGTAGCCTCCGATCAAAGGGCCTAATGCCAGAAAGATCGAGCCTATGCTTACAAAGATGCCGGTGGCCTTACCTCTTTCCTTAACTGGGAAGCTTTGAGAAATGATTGCCTGCGTTGCAGGAATCATCAGAGCTCCGCTTGCGCCTTGAAGAACGCGGCTGAAAACGAGCCAGTTTTGAGTGTAGCCAAAGCCGCACATCGCAGAAGATAGGGCAAATAGGCAAATGCCAAGTGAAAAAATCCTCTTAAGGCCGAACATCTGTGCGATCCGCCCTCCGGCAAGCACAAGCACGGTGAGCGTCAATGTGTAGGCATTGATGATCCATTGCAGTCCAAGATCGGAAAAATGGAGCTGGCGACTCATTGTTGGCAAGGCGACGGGAAGGACAGTAATATCAATAAAGACCATTGAGACAGAAGCAGACATCGCTGCTAAAATCCACCATTTCCTTTTTTCTTCCGGAATCGTTCGCCAGAGCATCTTTTCCCTTGAGTTAATCGTCTAAAATCTGAAGAATCGTCGTCTTTTTTTGACGGAGCTAAATGACCTATGTGTTCAGCCATTATTCCTGCGCGTTACGGCCTATCTGATGGAAAGACATATCTTCCTATTCCTCTTTGTGAAAACTGGAAATCAGAAAAAGTCGATTCCATTTTTCAAAGCTTAGTAGGGCTGTCGTGTGCTGAAGACCATATCGTTATCCGAGCATTCAATCTAACCGATCAAAAGGCGATCGAAGATCTAGAGACAAGTTCCCATCCTTCTAAAGAAACATTTGCCATTGTCAAGCATTCCCAGTGTTATGTCAACCGATCAATCCAAGATTATTTTGTTCTTAAATGCTCAGTATCCGTTTTTTCCTCGGAACGGTTGAATGAGTTAAGAGAACGGATTGATCAAAGATTCTTCTTGCCAGCGGCGATTAGAAATGAAACGCTAAGCTTTTTTGCGCGTGATATGATGCATGTTGAATTCACTCATAAACGGACCGAATCGGTTATCCAAAATTGGGCGGGGCAGTTAGGATTGGTCTATTATCCTCACATGCATTCAATAGATGATTACAATTCTGCAGTCGTCCATCTGTCAAGTACACAAAGTCTTGTGCATGTTATTGAACAAGTGCGTTTGCTTCCCGAAATCGCTTCAGTGCAGCTCCATGAACTTCCCGATCCTGAATACCCATTATAGTTTGATACTGGTTCTACCTCAAAGTCTTTGTTGCTTTTGGCGTTTGGCATCCACGGGGACGGTGCTTGTGCCAAGGCCCTTTAAAGCCTCTTGCATCGAACGTATGCAGCTGGCTCAATTGTCGTGAAAGGCAAACAGATGGGAGATCGATGCTCCGCTATGAGTATTTTCGATCGCTTGTGCCAATAGAGAAGCAATCGAGAGTTGGACAATGTTGGGAGGAGCTTGATCGGAAATACCGATCGAATCGGTAACAACGAGTTCCGTCAGCTCTGAACTTGCAATTCTTTCTAATGCAGGTCCTGAAAAAACAGGATGGGTGATGCAGGCAAAGACCCGTCTGGCTCCATGCTGCTTTAGTTCTTTAGCCGCTTGGACAAGGGTTCCGCCGGTATCGCAGATGTCATCGACGATGATTGCGTCGCAGCCAGCGACACTTCCGACTAAGTTCATCTTTTCAATGGTTCCTGCGCCCGCACGTTGCTTGACGATGATTGCAAGGTTGGCATTCATCTTGTTAGATAGGAGTCCTTCGAGGAATTTTTTTGCTCGGGGGACTCCGCCAGCATCGGGTGAAACGACCACAGGATTGACAAGATCCTTCTTCGAAGAGAAATAGCGGACGAAAGTAGGCGCTGCATAAAGATTGTCAACAGGCGCTTTATGGAAAAAACCTTGGATTTGCCCGCAGTGCAAATCAACAGCGATCACGTGGTCTGCTCCAGCCGTTTCCAGAAGCATGGCAATATCGGAAGCAGAAATAGGAACTCGGCTTTCCGTTTTACGGTCTTGCCTTGCGTATCCGAAATAAGGAATGATCACATTGATCGGTCCGGAGGATGATCGTTTCATAGCGCGGATCAATAGGAAAAGTTCCATCAGGTTGTCGTTAACACTTCCTGTGCAAGTCGGGCATGTGGATTGAATGATGAAGACTTCGGTGTTACGGACGTTCTCATCGACCTTGATCTTGATCTCGCCATCATTATAGCGGTTAATGCTCACATTGCTCAAAGGGATCTTGAGCTGCTTTGCGACATCTTCTGCAAGCTGCTTGCAGGCGTTCCCTGCAAAGAGTTTGTACGGGCGGTTCTCCTCAGCTTGAAGGCTTGAAGAAATAAAAGAGAAAAAAAGAGCGCAGGCGATCAAGGCGAATTGCATAGAATATCCTGGTGAATGAGTTGTTCAGCGATCTGAACGGCGTTGAGTGCAGCTCCCTTCAGCAATTGATCTCCGACGACCCAAAGATCAAATGTGTTGGGGAAGGAAAGGTCTTCTCTGATCCGACCGCAGAAAACGGGGTCTTGCCCTGATGCATCCGAAGGCATGGGGAAGCGGTTAAGGGATCGGTTTTCAAGAAACACAAGCCCTGGAGCGTTTTTCAGGATCTCAACGACCTGCGCTTGCGTAGCAGGATTATGGAAGGTGACATTCAATGCTTCAGAATGGGCCCGAAGAACAGGAACGCGAACGCACGTCGCATTCACCCAGATCGAGTCGTCTTCAAGGATTTTACGGGTCTCATAGAGCATTTTGAGCTCTTCATCGACGTACCCATTTTCAGAAAGGGGGGAATTATGGGTGAACAGATTAAATGCGTAAGGAAAGGGCATGATCCGCCTTTCAAATTCAGCTTCCTCTAAAAGGGCGCGCGTCTCAGCTTTCAACTCCTCCATAGCAGCAGCTCCAGCGCCGCTTGCTGCTTGGTAGGTCGCAGCGACAACCCGCTTAATTCCAAACCGTCTGTGCAAAGGGGCCAGTGCGATGAGCATGATCGTGGTTGAGCAATTGGGAGAAGCGATGATCCCTTGATGTTGCTTCAAAGCGTGCGGGTTGATTTCAGGAATGACAAGAGGGACATCTTCTTGCATCCGGAAAGCAGAACTATTGTCAATGACGACAGCTCCTGAGCTGACAGCTAATGGCGCATATTCATAAGCAACTTTGCGACCGGCGCTGAAGATGGCGATGTCGATATCTCGAAAACTTTTTTCATCGATCACTTCGACAGGGATTTGTTCTCCGCGGAAGGGAAGATTTTTTCCCTCAGAGCGGGGGGAGGCGAAGCAGCGAAGCTCGGTCAGAGGAAACTTCCGTTTATCGAGAACGGTAAGAAGTTCTTGGCCAACGGCTCCTGTAGCACCAACAATTGCAAGTCGGATGGGCGAATCTAGCGTCATAACAAGTGTTATCTTCCACTGAATCGAAAGAGGCTGAGTAGAAAATATCGGAACAGCTACTTTTGAACAACAATTTTGATTGCGAAAGTCGGAGAGTTTCATTTAGACTCTAATAGAGCCAATTGCAACATTCGGACCCATGAAAATCATCTTAATGAGTCCTGTTGTCGGTCAGCCGAATTTTGCAATTTTCTCTCTAAAGTTAGATTCATTCATGCTTCACCTGTTGGTTGATAAAATATGGCGCGTAAAAAAATTCCTCTGATTTCGCTTGTGCTGCTCATCGTTGCAGCGATCGACAGCATCCGAAATTTGCCAGCTTCTGCTCTGTTCGGCAGTCAGCTTATCTTCTTCTTTGTCCTTTCCGCGATTTTATTTTTGATTCCTACTTCCCTAGTTGCCGCTGAACTTTCAGCAACCTTTCCAGAAAAGGGGGGCGTCTACCATTGGGTCAGCAAGGCCTTTGGAGAAAAATGGGCAATGGTAGCCATTTGGCTGCAGTGGATCAACACGATCGTTTGGTATCCCACGATCCTTTCTTTCATTGCCGGTACGTTTGCCTACCTCATCAACCCCGATCTTGCTCAACAGAAGTGGTATCTGGTCGTTTGCATCCTTACCGTATTCTGGTCGGTCACGTTGGTCAATTTAAGAGGCCTTCATTTTTCTTCCCGAGTGAATAATTTCTGCGCATTGGTCGGTACCATTTTGCCGATGATCTTCTTGGTTGTTCTAGGGGCGATCTGGGTCTTTAGCGGCAAGCCACTCCAGATCCAAATCAATACGGATACTCTCTTTCCGAGCTTAGCCAATACCACGAATTGGATCGCTTTGATTGCGATCATGGCCTCTTTTTTAGGGATGGAGCTGTCGGGCGTCCATGTTAATGAGATCCATGATCCGCAGCGCAATTTCCCTAAGGCGGTGTTTGCTGCCAGCGCCTTTATCTTAGTCAGCATGGTTTTAGGATCCCTTGCAATCGCGTTTGTCCTTCCTGAGAAGGATATCAACTTGGTTTCAGGTGTGATGCAAGTCTTTACCAACTTCTTTGATGTGTTTGGACTAAGGCCGCTTGTTCCGGTATTGGCCGTCCTCATCGTTGTTGGATCGATCGGAGGCATCACCAACTGGTTGATAGCCCCAGCTAAAGGGTTATTGCATGCAGCGGAATTTGGCTTTTTGCCCCGATTTTTTACGCGCCAGAACAAAAACGGCGTTGCTGCGAATGTGTTGCTGACCCAAGCGGTGCTGGTCAGCGTTGTTTGCGTGATTTTCTTGCTTGTTCCAAGCGTGAACGCCTTCTACTGGTTTCTAACAGCGCTCAGCACAGAGCTGTATATGATCATGTATATCCTAATGTTCCTGTCGGCTTTGGCCCTTCATCACAAGTATGTGAATAGGCCAAAGTCTTTCAAAATCCCTGGAAAGAATTTTGGGATGTGGCTGATCTGCTGCTTCGGGCTTTTTGGTTGCCTTTCAACCATATTGGTGAGCTTTTTCCCTCCAGACAACGTTAATATCGGCAGTTCAACGCGCTATTTAACGATGATCTGTATTGGAAATGTCGTGACAATTGCGCCTGTGTTGCTATTCTATCTCTATAAAAATAAACGATTGAAAAGAGCGTGAAGATAGGATCGAGATAGATTTGATGTAGACAGTTTTTATAATAAAAAATATACTTACATCCCATTGCGGGTATTTCAATTTTCTATTTTTGAAATGTCTGAATGAACCGAAAGAGATACGATGGGCCTTGAATTTTCAGATGACTTTTCTCTCAGTGAACGCAAGACGCTGCGGCTTACTTTTCAGAAAGATCCATTTACTTTGGATCCGCAAATAAGCGGCGACGAAGTGTCATCTGCGGTCATTTTTTTACTCTATCGAGGACTAACGCGTCTCGAACCCGATCAAAGCATCAGCTGTGATTTAGCAAGCTCCTATTACATTCTAAATGATTACACAAAATATGTGTTCCATTTAGGCAAACATACTTGGTCGGATGGGACTCCGATCACAGCGCATGATATTGTCTACTCATGGAAACGGGCTTTAGAGCCAGAGTTCCCTATTCGCGCATCCAACATTTTTCATCCGATTAAAAATGCCATCAGCGCAAGAAAAGGGCTTTGTTCTCCGGATGAAGTGGGGATCTTTGCGCAAGATGATGCGACATTGATCGTTGAACTCGAATACCCTTGCCCCTATTTTTTGGAGTTAACCTCGTTTTGCACGCTTTTCCCAAGCCCTGCTAAGAAAACAAACAAGAAGGCAGGACTCATTTGCAGCGGTCCGTTTATCTTAGAAAAGTGGGTAGAGGGAAATCAGATATTGTTGAAGAGGAACCCTCTTTGCAAGAACCCATCGGTTCAATTGGATGCCATCCATATCCGGATCATTCCAAATGAAAAAGAAGCATTTGATCTGTTTGAGCAGGGAGAGCTTGATTGGATAGGAGATCCCTTGTCGCCGCTTCCGATCAACTATTTGCCAGCGTTGCTGATGGAAAAGAAGATCAAACCTCTAGCTGGCCTTGTCGGGTGCTGGTTCAATTCGTTGACATCCTATTTTTATAATCGGAACTTGCGCAAGGCGATCGCTTATGCGATATCCCGAGAGAAACTACTGAAAAAATTGCTCCTCCCCAATGCCCTATCGGCGACCCGCTTCCTCCCTTCCCTTTTGCAAGAAGATGAGGGCGTTGCCGGCATAGATGAGAACGGTGAATGGGCCAGATCATTATTCCAAAAAGGGTTGGATGAGCTTGGCGAAGAGAAGCTGACCGTTACCCTAAGCTATGAAAACCGGGAAGAATTTGCCCATATGGCATCTCTTGTCAAAGCCCAAGTGGAATCCATTCTTCCAATGACAATCCACCTTGACCCGTTATGCTATAAGGAATTTTGGCAGAGGATCCCTCGTTACGAGTTTGAAATGGGGCTTGCCTGTTCCATTTCTCAATACACCGATGCGATCAATTTTTTTGAGAGGTTCGAGTTCAAGAACACAATGCGCAATTTCAGTGGATGGGAATCGATCCCATACCAAGATCTTCTCAAGCAGTATCGGCAAACACCCGATCTGAAAAAAAGACGGGAATTAGGAGCTAAAGCGGAAAAGATCTTGTTGGAGGAGATGCCTCTTGCGCCACTCTACTACCACCACTTAGCTTACCTTCAAAAGCCCTATGTAAAAAATTTGCGGGTTTCGCCGATTGGGGTGATGCAGTTCGACCGTGTCATTTTGGAAAGGCAGCAGGAGCTTGATTTTTCAAAGAACGATTATTCGCTGTTTGAAGCAACCCACTCTTCTTAAGAGTTTTTATCCGTCGATCTGATCTTAAAATGTAAAGCCCTGCGCCGATGAGGAGCATGGCGCCGCAGACCTGCATACTGTCAAACTTTTCTTGCCAAATCAGCCATCCCAAGATAGCGCTGTATAATACGCTGAAATAGACGAAGCTGCCGACTATATGGGCAGGGACCAAAGCATACGCTTTCGTGATCGCATATTGGAATAAGACCCCGAAAACGGAGATCAGAA
>JAFEGU010000060.1 GCA_018239725.1 Verrucomicrobiota bacterium
CCCATTTTTATAAGGGATCAACTTGGCTAATTTCCCATCTTCGTAGTAAGTCTTTTCTTCTCCGTCGACCAGATCATCGGCGAAGGCTGCTTCCCGATAGATCTTTCCATCAGGATAATATTGGACAGCAGGGCCGTTGCGCTTATCATTACGGAAGACAAGTTCCATTACAAGCTGCCCTTTGGGATTATAAATGCGGGACAGCCCTTCTTTGATACCGTGCACGTAAGGAGTTGTTGCGATCTTCACACCCGACTCATGGTACTCAACGGCTTCGCCTTCCGCTAAGTCATTGACGAAGTTCAGCTCGAGGGCTTTTACTTTGCCGAAATACTCATGCGATGGATAATAAACTTCGTGCAGGCCTTCGCGGCGGTTATTTTTATAATGGAAAATGATCTCTTTTCCATCTTTTGCCTTCTCGTAGAAACGTCCGTTCAACTTGCCTTTCTCATACCACGCTTCTTCCATCAAGTTGCCATTCTCATCCCACATCGCTTTCATGCCATGCAGTTCGCCCTGGTCATATGCGATCACCGTGTGGATGGTGCCGTTCGGGAAATAGGTCTTTTGCTCTCCTTGCAGCTGACCTTGGTCGTTGTATACAAAGTGGCGTGCAACTTGGACCGTTTGTTTTTTGGCTCCGGGCTCAGCAATGATGGCTTCCTTAGCAAAGTATTCTTTTTGCTCTCCGATCGACAAACCATCGCGGAATACTTTCACAGCGCATAAGCTTCCATCTTCAAAATAGGACTTTACTTCACCGTCAAGGCGGTCTTCTTTGTATTGGGCCACTGCTTTTAGCTTGCCGTTTTCAAAGTACTCCTCATCTTTGCCGTGCCGCTTGCCATTTTCAAAATGGATGATCTCTTTGATTTTATTCTTTGCATACCAGGCTTTTGCAACGCCCGTTGGCAGATCTTGGGTGTAACGGACCTCCATCACCATCTCGCCAGCATCATTCCACTCCCGGTGCATTCCATCTTTCTTGCCTGTGGCAAAATCGCCTTGGAATTTGAGAGTGCCGTTTTCAAACCATTCTTTTCGGACCTTGTCCAATTGCCCATCCGTATAATACTCTTCAATCTTAGCCTTTCCATTTTCATACCATTCTTGGCAAAGACCGTCTTTGACTCCCTTGATGAGCATCGCGCGGACAGCTGGCTTCCCATTTTCGAACCACTCTTCAAAAAGGCCATCTTTGACATTTTGATGGTAGGTAACTTTGACTTTAAGCTGGCCATTTTCAAAATATTCCTTTTGCTCTCCCTCTAACGCTCCATGGTCGTAGTTGTAATCGATGCGCGGCTTGCCATCGGCATACCAGATTTGGAATCGGCCATGCCGCTGATCGGCAACGAGCAAGTACTCAGCGACTTTCACGCCTTCTTCTGTGAACTCGACGATCGGTTTAAGAAGATTGCCTTTGGAGTCATACTCTGCTAAAAAGATCTGCTGTCCGTTCGAAGCATTCTTCCAATGCTTGCCGAACGCAACTCCATCTTTATACTCCCCTTCGCCAAGCAATTTTCCATCTTGGGCAAAAAACTGCTCCTTGCCTTGCTTCTTCCCATTTTTGTACTGGACCTTGTAGCTCTCTTTTCCGTTCGGATGGTATTTGAGATGGGTCCCGATAGGCTGGCCTTGGTTATAGTCCTGCACTTCCTGGATCGAACGATCTTCACCATAAATCACGAGAGCTGGGTTTTTTCCGTCAGAGTGGAGCATCCCGTTTTGATAGCGCAAGCTAGCCTTCAAAGCCCCCCCTTCATACCATTCCAGCGCATTGCCGTGGGGAACGCCATTCTCATAAGGAATAAGAGCGGCTCTGCTCCCTTTTTCAAAATAACGGACAACCTCGCCGACGATCTTCCCGTCCTCATAAGAGATCTCTTCCGATTTAGTGGCATCAGAAAAGTAAGAGACCATTTGACCGTGCCGCTTGCCGGC
>JAFEGU010000061.1 GCA_018239725.1 Verrucomicrobiota bacterium
GGCTCTAGAGGATTTCATTTATGTCCGGTAGGTCATCCTATGCGATCGAAGCTCATAGATGTCCGTTTTTCTTCCAACTCTGTTTTTCAAGCGAACTTCCCTGTTGATTCTTCCGGCAAGACCAAGTCGTCCACATTCTTTCCTCTTGAAAATGCTGATGAAGTTGTTGCGTTGATCGATTCTGCCGAAATGATCGCAAAAAGCGAAAATCGCTTTTTGTGCCGCGTGGCTGGCAAGCCTTTTCTGATTGAGATCTACAAAGAAGGTCCTGTGATCAAGTCGGCATTCCCGATTTTTTTCCATGCGGAGTGTGATCTTAATGAGGAGCTCTCAATCGTTGAAGGGGAGTCGCCAGTTACTGGAATGCAGCTTCTTCTTGCAGCGGAGAAAGCTATAGAAGCATACAACCAACCGACTTTGGATCCTAACCCATGGAACCCGATCCGCTATACGATTGATGACAAACTGGTCATCGACCTGGGCCCTTTTCTTCCACATCTTGGCGTTTCACAAGGAATCCTTGTGGAGTTTCCAAGGTCTTTTTTTGAGAAGGATCTCATCGCTAATGCAATCGCTCATGCATAGAAGGACGGACCTCAAATAATTAAGACAAGTGCTTCTGTAAATCGCTGCTTATTCATCTAGAACGCATAGGCTGGTGTTTTGCTCTGAACGCAGTGTTATTAAGAATCCAATTGAGACCGTTTTGCAACGGTCTCAAGCAGGTTAATGAGAAATATTCTAATTCAGGGGAATTCGATAAAGGATCTCAAAAGGCGGCTTGGCTGCCAAAGGATCTGTATCGATGCCTCTCATGATTTCAATCTCTTGGAAATGTTCCAATAGCTGCTTAGGTAAGACCATGTTGGCCTCAGCTGCCGCTTTCATGCGCAGATGGTATTCATCTGCCTTTTTACAAAGAGGATGGTCGGAGTCTTCCATCATAATGATCAGTTCAACAAACTGCCGCAAATATTTGACTTCTTCTTGATTAACAGGTGTGGATAAGGATCCCAAGTACTCCATGCCGGGATGAAACTGTGCCCGATATTTTTCAAAGACACTTTGGGAATGGCCAGCCAATTGCTGTAGCAAATAATGGAGTTGGAAATTTTCAGTCGTATATGCCATGGGGAATTCAGGCCATTTTTCAATGGGTAAAAAGCTGCGGAGAACTGTTTTAGAAAATAATGCGCTTCGATGCTCAATTCTCTCATGCATTTCAACAAAGGCATCAGGGCTTAAAGAGCCTATCTTGCCCTTTAAATTCTCAAATTCTTCTCTTTGAAATAGGTTGGCTATCTCAAACAACGCCGCTTGTATAGCGTAAGATGAAGGAAGGCATCCATCAAATAGTTTCGGGTCTAGGCAGACGGTATTTTTAGATAAGTCGGCATATGCGCCAAACTTGCAGTCGCCAATGGAATATTTGAGAGGCCCGACTGCATCCCTAATCTGTTTATAACCAGGGATTACGGAGAGAGAGGCTTCTAAGTTGTTCAGTCTAAGATCTGAAAATTCAGTACAAGAAACGCTCATAAAACAACCTCAATGAGCTATTATATAATATATCCAGCTATTCTTTCTATGATATTGATATTTTGAAGTTCTGCCTAAATTAAATGTTTAAACAGTCCTCGAAAACAGAGCTGGATTCAAGCTTTTTTTTATGAAGAGAACGCTTGGTGCAGTTTCAGAATTTATTTTTCGATAAAAATGGATATCCCAGCTTTGGTGCGGCAGTCCCTTCGCCATCAGAATCAAGGCATCTTGCTCGATTTTTCCTTCAACATGCCCTGGATAGCAGGTGATACTGATCAAACCGCCCTGTCTTATTAGTTCCATGGCTTGTCCGATGCTTTGCAAGGTGCTCTCTTTCATCGTCGTCAAACTCTTGTCTCCCTGAGGAAGGTAACCTAAGTTATATACAATCAATGCAATGGACTTTTCATGAGCGATTAAGGGGAACTGAGCATGCGATTGCTGAAAGAGGTGCACCCTTTCCAACTGTTCTGCAGACAGGCTGTCTTGCAGAAGCTTCTGGGTTTCTTTCAATGCTTCAATCTGAATGTCGATGCCGATAAGAGATCCTTTAGGACTTAACAGATTGGCTAGTTTTAGAGTGTCCCTACCTCTGCCGCAAGTCGCATCGATGATCCAATCGCCTTCGCCGACTACTGACTTCCAATGCTCAAGCGCAAAGCTCAAATGAGATGTCTCAAGAGGAAGTTCAGTAAATTGATTTTCAAGCAATCCCATATGGGAACATTCTATCGGATGAGGGGATATTAACTCTTCCGTTTTTGCGGTGGCTTATACACGAACAACATGAAAAATCGGTTTTTGGCTAGCCCAGTTCGTGCCCTTGGGCGCGAACTGGGCTTGGGGTTCAAATTTAGGGCTGCGAAGACTCTTTTAAGGTCCTGTGGACCTTTGAAGAGCAAAGCAGGTGAAGCAACCTTGTCTGCGAACTGGGCCTTGTCAAATTCCCAATTTTTCAAGTTGTTTGTGTATAAAAAAAGCAAGGCAGCGTTATCCTTAGGCATTCCGAGGCAATTGCAAAACTCATTTGCTCGGCAAAATCGCCCTTTTGGGGTCATTTTTACCCATTTTCCTTGGCCGGCCCGCTACCCGGTTCGCGACCAAGGTCGCTTCACTTGCTTTGCTTTTCAAAGGTTCACTGGACCTTTGAAAAGTCTTCGCAGCCGCGTTAAATGGGGCGTGGCAGCTCTGCTGCCACTAGTAACTGGCCTCAAAATTATCGATTTTTCCGGTCAAAGCAGTTTTACAACTGCCTCTTCCAATTTGCTAAAGGGATAAACGATGCATACTCCAGATGTATTGATCATTGGCAGCGGGCTTGCAGGGTGCATCGCCGCGCTTGAGCTTGCCGATAAAGGACATTCTGTTGTCCTTTTGGGATCCGGCCCCACTGGCCTTGAGTCGAACTCCGCTTGGGCGCAAGGTGGAATCATCTATCAGGGGGATGGAGATTCTTCCCAACAGTTGGCAAAGGACATTATCGAAGCAGGCGCGGGGCTTTCCTATTTGCCGGCCGTCGAAGCTCTTGTAAAAAGAGGTCCAAATTGCGTTAAAGAACTGCTGCTGGAAAAATATCAGGTCGAATTCGATAGGACTGAAAATGGGCATCTGGCCCTTACAGAAGAAGCGGCCCACTCGTGCCCAAGAATTATCCATCACCGGGATCAGACAGGTCTTGCCATCATGGGAGCTCTGGTCGAACGGGTCAAAAGCCATCATCAGATCCAATTTAAGACCGATCAGACCGCCGTTGATTTGATTACCCTTTCACACCATTCGAGGGTGATCACAGACATTTATTATCCCTCGACTTGCGTCGGCGCCTACGTAATGGACAACAGGAGCGGGGAAGTCAAGATCCATTTTGCCAAGGAGACTATCCTTGCTACAGGAGGCATCGGGGAAGTTTTTTTGCATACGAGCAATCCGAAAGAGGCGAGGGGAGATGGGCTTGCCATGGCCTTCCGCGCAGGCGCGCGGATCATGAACATGGAATACATCCAGTTCCATCCAACGACCCTCTACCTGCCTTATGAGCGCCGTTTTTTAATTACAGAGGCTTTGCGCGGAGAAGGCGCTGAACTGCTGACGATCGATCATTCTGCTTTTATGCATCGTTACGATGCGAGAGGATCGTTGGCTCCGCGCGATATTGTCGCAAGGTCGATCTATCAGGAGATGATGCAGGTCGACAGCCAGCACCTCTGGCTCGATATCAGCTCCCGCTCTTCCGAGTGGATCAAGGCGCGTTTCCCGACGGTCTATTCCCATTGCCTTTCCAAAGGCTATGATCTGACCTCTGAACCGATCCCGGTTGTTCCCGCCGCCCATTATTCCTGCGGAGGGATCGCTGTCGATCTGCAAGGAAGGACGACCATCCATCGCCTTCGTGCAATTGGAGAAGTTGCCTGCACAGGCGTCCATGGGGCCAATCGGTTGGCCTCGACTTCGCTTCTGGAAGCGCTTGTGTTCAGCAAACTGTGCGCTGATGCATTGGGCGATCAATTGCAGCAGCGAAAGGATTATTTCCCTCCCGTTGAAGAATGGGTGATGAGCGATCAATGCGTCGACAGCGCGCTGGTCCAGCAAGACTGGACGACGATCAAACAGACCATGTGGAACTATGTCGGGCTTGTGCGCGACACCCAACGCTTAAGCCGCGCCTTCAAAATGCTGCATGAGCTGAAAATTGAGATCGATTCTTTTTATTCGTCCTGCAAGCTCACTCCGGAACTGTTGGGATTACGCAATGGGATTCAAACAGCCCTTCTTATTACAGAAGGAGCGATCCGCAACCGCCGTTCGATCGGATGCCACTATCGCAGAGGCTCAAACTGATAAGGGAATTGCAAATTCGCTTTGGCCTTAAATTCCTGGTCTGCTTTGCTGGTTTTTTTTTGTAAATTATTTATTTTAATTTCTTTAGGTCTAAATTAAATGAAGAATTTCTTGCATCGAATTCTGAGCTGTACTAAGATGTTCATCTAAATTAAAAAATTGATCTGGGGTATTAGCTCAGTTGGTTAGAGCGCCACGTTGACATCGTGGAGGTCAGCTGTTCGAGTCAGCTATATCCCAACCATTCATGAA
>JAFEGU010000062.1 GCA_018239725.1 Verrucomicrobiota bacterium
CTGGGGCCAGTTGCGTGCACGCATCTAGAACTCCTTCGTTTGTCTTGCTAGGACGACAAAGGAGTTTCTTTATTTTAGGGGATTTTCCTCAACGATTCTCTATAGAATTTTTCAACACAGCCGGATTATGTCGATTTCTAATATTATAAACTTTGTTCCTAAAGAATTATGGACATGCATTTTTGGCTTGGCAGTCGAGGACAAGGAACAACCTCCTTCTCAAACAACGCAAAATATTGCGTTGACCTGTAAACACTGGAAGGACATCACATTCGACACCCTTCTGCCGAGCTATTGGAATTGTGCGAAATCGGTACTTTATACCTACTTTTCCAGGACAAACGCTCATCAGAAAATCAACGAAATTGTAACCCAGCTAGGCGTTGATCAAACAGCATTGGATTTGCTTAAACTTCTTTCTAAGGAGCTCGGAGCTAATTCTTTGATGGTTTTGCCTTGCCAATATGAACACCACATCCTAGATACTGAATTGGAGAAGATGTGGGATACAATTAGCTCAGAGATCAACTTTGGACAAGGCTGTCAGCCTTGCAGTGCTTCTGAAATTCGAACATGGTTGAAAGAGCCAAGCAATACACCATTAGTCCAAGGTGTAACAGCTTTAAATCTTTCAGAATTGAATCTACAGCTTCTTCCTCCTGAAATCGGCAGCTTTACCAATCTGCAAACGCTTTACCTCAGAAACAACCAGCTTGTTTCGCTGCCGCAAGAATTCGGCAATCTTACCAATCTGGAATTACTTTCCCTCCAAAACAATCCGCTAGCTTCGCTGCCGAAAGAATTCGGCAATCTTACCAATCTGAAAGAGCTTTACCTCAATGACAACCAGCTTACTTCGCTGCCGCATGAATTCGGCAATCTTCCCAATCTGAAAGAGCTTTACCTCAATGACAACCAGCTTACTTCGCTGCCGCATGAATTCGGCAATCTTCCCAATCTGAAATACCTTTCCCTCGATAACAACCAGCTTGCTTCGCGGCCACAAGTATTGGGCAATCTTACCAATCTGCAAAAACTTTCCCTTGAGGGTAACCCATGTTATACGGCTCCCCATTAAGAGAATGCACCTTTTGCGGTGTTTTTTAAACTGTTAACCGCAAAAAGGCGCATTGAATTTAGATAGTATATAGTAGTGTCAACTGAAACGTACCAGGCGATAGCTTTTAAACCAAATTAACAGGGTTCAACTTAATAATCTGAAAATTGTCATTAATCCGCGACTTCAGAATATTACCCATCCTCGGAAGTTTCTCTTTAAAAAACCCACGGACTTCGGCAAAGCAACTGATGCACGATTCGTAATATCGATTATATAACGTGGATTCCCTCATGATCTTCCATAGGCGTTCAATTGGATTTAAATTAGGTGAATAGGGTGGCAAATAATGAAGCTTTATCCTTGAATTTTTCAAAAACTCCCATAGCTTCTTATTTTTATTTGCTCTGGCATTATCTAAAATCACATGAATAGTCGGGGCTGTTGACTGGTTTTCTAGATTCTTAAAAAAATCTAACATAGCATCCGCATCTACCGTCTCATATTCGTTGACCACAATTTTCATTCCTTCAAGAGCTAGTGCTCCGGCAAAATGCAAACGCAGCTGTTTGCCTGACGTCTGCAGGGTTTTGCATTCCCCTTTTTTAATCCAGCCACAGACTGCTTGAGACTGGTGTTCCGGATGCACAGCATCTACAAAATACAACTCCTCTCCAGGTTGAATAGAAGCCTTTAATTTTTGGTATTCCTGAATGAACTTTTCCTGGGCTTCCGGATTTACTTTACCCGGGACTTTTTGCGGCTTTTTATAGGTAAAACCATGCTCTATAAGCCATGCAGTCATACCACTTCTGGAGTATTTTTTGCCGAATTCTCTCTGCATGTAGACCACGATCTCTTTGACTTTGAGATAGGTTTTTTGTGATAAATGCTGTTCTAATTTTTGGGATTCGTCAGCCGTTAATTTGGAGCTGCTCCCACCTCTAGGGTCATTTTTTGTCTTGTCTTTTGCGTTATACTCCTTGAGATAGTCTTCAATCGTAAATCTGCTGAGCCGCAGAGTCTGAGCTAATTCCTCTATTGATTGACCGTCATCGTATCCCAAAATTGCAAAAATTCTCTTCCATTCAGACAAATCTTTCGTCTTCTTCAGTTGGGCTTCCAAGTTCTCTTTTTCAGATACATTAAGTAATTTCATACAAACATGTTACACTAGAAAAGAATTTATTGGTACGTTTCAGATGGAACCGCTATATAC
>JAFEGU010000063.1 GCA_018239725.1 Verrucomicrobiota bacterium
AGCTAACGGAACAGGAAAAAGCGGCTTTTCAAGCGCTAGATGCTCAAAAAGGGAACAATATTTCCGATGTTTGCGGAACGGTCTCTAAAGTTGCCCGCCGAGTCAACAAAATGGTGGAAACGGTTGGCGAAATCGAATTATCTCTGGCTTCTAAACCCCTCACTTCCGTCGATGGTTTTGCTCGGCAGTTATTAACAACGCAATTTGAAGCATTTAAAGGATTGGTCGATGAGAAGAGATGGAAAACGATAGAGAGTGCATATCTTATGGGCCACTGTGCCAAAATAAAATTACACGAACGATTCTCCAGTTTTGAAAAACCTGCACTCCAGTACCTGCAAACTCGTCAATACAGAGATTTGAATGCCGCTCAACAGATCTTACGGGATCTAGTATGTATTGAACATTCTGTAGCTGATCTAACGGAAAATAGAGAGTCGTTGATTGGAGGAAAAGCAGAAGATTTTGATCGTGTCAATCAGTGGGAACAGGAATTCCAATCTGGATTGGAACCTCGGCAGGATGATGAGTTTAATGATGCTTTAGTTCAAAAGCATTGTTCAGCGCTAGCTAAACTGATCGGAGAAGGTGGATATGGCTTAGGCGTTCGTCATTATGAGGGTCTTTTAACTTATCTCGATGAACTGACCACGGCTTGGGAGGCAGATACTCGCAATGAAGTCCTTAAAGACGGAGCGGTGAGCAGAAATACCATCGACAAAACAATCGAACGACTGCATCAAGAAGTTGGTTCTGATCAGGTCAACTACTGGGTATGGAAGCTTTCGGGCGAGAAACCTGGCGAGAACTATGGCCAAGTCCACCGCTACGAAGACCTTGGCATCCTGCATGAAGCGATTCTGCGCACAATGAAGTCTTTAGCGGATAAGATCATGAAGGAAGAAGCTGCAGGGCTAGAACCAGAAGCTGTCTATGCAAAGCTCTTTGAGATCATTGGCGAGCCTCATGTTGAAAATCCCAGTGTTTGGATGCAAGAGAATATTTGTTATTACACGGACAAGCTTAGAGAGGCAATTGAACAAGTGAAGTTTCCAGGACGGCAGTTCGATGTGATCGATCCTGTTGCCCCATCCGATCTGGCATTTGCCGCTCTTGTGCCTGCATGCGACCTTTCTGAATTGGACTCCGTACCTGCGCTTGTTGCTCCTCAAAAACATGCCTATACCCAAGTTCTTACCGAGCTTTCAGCAGTGGGCGATGGTTCGATCTCTTCTGAGCTTAGAGAGCGGATCGAAGTGATGATCTCCGAGCTTTCTGAAAAGGGGCAGGCTAACACGATCAACTATGAGGTCTGGAGAATAGGCGGCGAAAAGTCTGGCGAGAACTGGGGCGTTGCCCATCGTTATGATGATCCTGCTGTGCTAAGCCAAGCTCTGATGATCGCGGTCAGATACGATGTGCATAATGTGATGGCCAAGACATTTTCAGATGAAGATGACCTCAATGCGTTCTACGCTGAAATCACTGCGATTGCGTTTGGAGATGGAGAGGTCCCTTCAGGCGTCGATCCTGTAGCTTATGGAAAGGAGAACATCGCATTCCATCTTCATCAAATAGAAAGGGCAACTGATGCCGTGTTGAAGCCGAAAGCTCAAATGGCATAAGACTTCTAAGAGTCTTAAAGCCCTAGGACAAACTTAAATCATCAAACGCCAAAACCTGCCGATGACCTCGGCAGGTTTTTTTTCTAGAAAGATGGAATCATCACTTCTTTTGAAAAAAAATTTGATTTCCCTTCTTCCAATTTGTGCTATGATTTTCCGCTTCAATCATCGAATGCTCAAAGAAGGGGGCTGCCTTATGCCGATGGCTTTATTGAGGACCGATCTTTCACAGCAGGGGGATCTGGGGCCTTTGGGACTGACACAAGGAATGATGGTAGCTGTTCAAGAGCTTGGCGAAGCAAGGGTCATCCA
>JAFEGU010000064.1 GCA_018239725.1 Verrucomicrobiota bacterium
TCTAGAGAGAAAATCAAACAAGTACAGGACTGGCTGAATGAAAGGCCTAGACAAACACTAGGATGGAAAACGCCAAAAGAAGTATTTTATAAACTCATTGGTGCAACTGAAGTGTGACATGGCCCTGTCTACAAATTTGCCCCTTAATAAATACCGTTTGAGGTGAGTATGTCTGTCCGTTTAGCTGCTAATTATCCAACCAAGCATGTGCAATTTGACAACGTTTCCGCAACTGTGCTAACACCGGCTGCCATCGGTGAAAAGCTGCTAGGGATCACAAGAAATGAGATCATTGAGATCTACGATAAAATGAAGACGATCATATCTGACAGGCTGATATTGAATTCCAACCCGATATTGCAAGGGGGCTACATAGAGGTCAGAGAACATCCCTATGGTCAGAAAGAGAGGACTGCGAAAGAGATCCTTCTCGGATGTTTGCCGATGGAACTGAATATGATCAATGATTTCGGACAGGGGGGAAGATCTAAACTTGCGGAAGGCAGGTCTTTGGAATATTCCTATGAAGGGATGTTAGCGTATGCTGCAATCGCATCGGGACTGAACGATGCCCTCCATCAGGCATTAGGTGCGGAATTAGCGACCAAAAGCGATTATCGGATCCGATTGGATCTAGATAGAGAACAAATGAGAACGCAATCGGGCCTCGTGTTCCGGATCATCGAAACAAATGGGCAAGAGGAACTCTCGAGAACTTCATTTACCCTCCGTTAGAGCGTTAATTTTGAAAGTGCTTTTTCAGGATCGTAAGGGAAGGTTTGGAGTACCCGCTGGGGCAATGAGCCGGATGGATGGTAGAAATGTTCCGATGCATAGATGATCACAGTGCTCTCTGTGATGATACGATTTACGGAAGCTTTCATGTTACGGATTCCTTTGCCGCCGTCTTCCATTAATAAGAACCAGTCGCCGATGTTGGAAAGGTACTGCGAATCGCAAGTTAGCTGATTTGCTTTTAGCCATGCATCGACTTTTGCAAACGCAGCGCGGTCGCTGATATCTAGACGAATGTGAGCAATTTTCCCTTCAGCATAAAGGGATTGGACGTAGCCATAGGACGCGTCGGTAGAAAGCCAGCTTCCTTCTCGCGTGAGCTCGGAGCGTATTGCAGAACTGTCCATTCCACAGTCTTCGCGAAAAAAACGCTCCTTCTGAGGTTCTAATTCCAAGAGAATGTTCTCTACAAAGTCTTGACGGGTTTTCGATAGTAGGACAGTAGCTTGCGTTTTTCGGAAAAGTTCCATCACCGTATTATTGATGTCCCCAAGAAGGGCCCCGCAAGATTGGCGGGCGACCATCAGATTATAGTTCTCCCAGCCTGAAAATCCGATGTGGAAAGGTTTGTCCGGACGGGGAATGCTCCTTAATGCTGCTACCGTTGCCGGTTGGTTAGATTCATTCGTCAGTACGTAGGGCCTTTTGGATATTTCAAAGTCGCGGTCCAGCATGAAAATATCGCTGGAAAAAGAATGTTGAGCTGAAGAAGCGTCAGCGTGTAACAAGTGTATAGCCATAATACGTCTTTTTTAATAGCATTATACTGCGTTTTTAATTTAATTTCATCTGTTAATTTTCTTTGTTTTTGAATGTTGTCGATTTAATTTTCCGTTAGAAATATTATTGCAATTTAGAGTGGAGCTTGACAAGACGGTCAAATTAAAGAGGTTATCGTATTGGAAGGGGATCCGCTTTTTAGCCCGCGACGTCTTCAAAACAACGGGATTCGAATTTTTGCCTTTTGCGTCGGGTTCTGCAAGAGGAGCCCATGTTTTCATCGAGGTCCTCAGAAGCAGTGCGGACTTCGCTTAATGGATCGGAGAACAAAGAGCGGTAATTGGCTTTTCCAAACGGGACGTCCAGATCGGATCTGTTTAAGCTTGAGGGAATAAGCTGCTTCCAAAAGAAGTTAAAACGAGAAGCCATAGATGTTATCTCAACAGCAGTGGAAAATTGTAAAATTTTTTGTTTAATTTCCTGAATAGCACCCTGATGAGTTTTGCGCAAAGAAATATTCAAAATAAAATTTTCAATGGTCGACTTTTCACTTTGTTATTTAGAAATACAAACAGCGGTCTAGGGGAATAACAAAGAGTCCAAAAATGCCGATGATGAGCCTAGCCGGAATCTAGGGGGAAAATGGAAGAAAATCTTGAGATGATTTTTGTGTGTTTCCAAGAGGGAATATTCTTAATCATTCCAAGACGAAAACCACGAAAAGCGCTCAAAAGGTTCCCCAAATTTTTTTCTCTGGATTGCGGCTAGGCTGATCGGGTTATTGGAGTCTGTCGTTGCTTTTTCCATCGAAAATCGATGGAAGATTTTTTCAACGACAGACTTTTAAACTAGCCTCGGTTTAGCTCAGACAACACAATTGCCACAGCGTCGATTAAACGGATGATATTGTCCTCTGAGTGGCTCTCACCCCAGCTATTCTCGGCTTCAGTCCTGTCCGCAAGATCCGATACGCGATAGTAGACAAGACGCTTTTGTTCTTCGGTAAAGTCGGCGAATGTTTCTTTCAGAAACTCAAGGATTGCTCGGTTCAGTATCTCATTGCGCTCATTGCAAGCCGCCCGTACGGCGTCCGCTTTAAGCAGATCTTTGTTTTCAACTTCTTGATGTTCAAGGAGAGAAGCCCAAATGTCTTCTATCTTGTTTCGAAGTTTGTCTTGTATTGCCGGAAGGAGTTCTTGAAGCGTCTGTTCAAGAAGATTTTTATCTACTTGCTTGTGAATAAGCTGGCATAGTCTTCCAAAAGGAGTTGTAGGTGCGTAACTATGGCATGCTCTATATCTTTGCAGAGCTCCGTCAGATTGGAACCTCCTATGGGCCATCGATAACTTTTTATCAAGCATGAACAAACATAAGTTATTAAAAATCATAAGTTTTTGTAGTTGCTGAAGGTTTCTAAATGTCTCTGGGAGACAGTATAGCTGGTTGTCAGTAAGGTAAAGCTCTCTAAGCCGCTGAAGGCTTCCAAATGTGTCTGGAAGTCTTTCTAGCTGGTTGTCAGTAAGGTAAAGCTCTCTAAGCCGCTGAAGGCTTCCAAATGTGTCTGGAAGTCTTTCTAGCTGGTTGTCATTAAGGAAAAGCTGTGTTAGCCGCTGCAGATTCCCGAATGTGTCTGGAAGACTTTTAAGCTGGTTATTGCCAAGGTTAAGGTTTGTAAGCTGCGGAAGGTTTCCAAATGAGTCTGGAAGGCTTTCTAGTTGGTTGGCATGAAGGCCAAGATTTTTTAGCTGTTGAAGATTTCCAAATGTCATTGGAAGGCTTTCCAGGTGGTTATTGGCAAGGTTAAGGTTTATTAGCTGTTGAAGATTTCCAAATGACTCAGGAAGGCTTCTTAGCTGATTTCGACTAAGGGAAAGCCATATTAGATGCTGAAGGTTTCCAAACGACTCAGGAAGGGTTTGTAGGTGGTTGTTTTCAAGGTCAAGCGTTATTAAGTTCTTAAGATTTCCGATTGTTTCGGGCAAGAAATTTAGGTGATTTCCAGAAAGAGTAAGCTCTTCCAAATTTACAAATGCTCCAATTTCCCGAGGGAGCAATCGTAAATTCATAGAATCCAAATGTAATTCAGTAATAGCTTGAATTCTCTGCACGTTTTCCGGATTGTTTATCCAATCTCGGATCTCTTGAGGTTGGTTCGGGACAGCCTCATCCTCATGAAAATTGATTTGCTCTCTTAACCTATCCCATACCATTACTAATGAATGGTCTTCAATCTCTTGATAGGACCTGAGATATTGCTCGGGAAACAGAAGGCAACGCGCATGGATAGCGCTTGATAAATCTTTAAAAAGCTTAACGCTCTTCATTTGATCAGAGTTTGCGTTTATGATCCGTTGAAATTCGGGAAGGCTTTGAAATAAGGGATGATTTCTCAGAGCTGTCTTAATGTTATAATACAACTCAGGAAGCAATACCTCATCGTTTGCACGTCTGAATTCTCGTGAAGTGCTTCGGATTGCGCCTGTTGTCTCAAAACCTTCCTGATCTGCTGCGGCGAACTCAAAAATCCGCGCTAAGACCAGACTGGGTAAAGAATCGATTCCTGGATTGCTATTATTTTGTCCTCCTCCTGATTGGCCTTGAGAGTTGTTTGGAGCCGGAATTCCAACATTTGAAATTGGTTTCGACATTTGATTTATCCCTTTTTTTAATTAATATTTTTTAAAGCTTTTATCTTGTTTAAGTTTAAGAGCTAGATGAGATCCCTTCCTCGCAGACAAGCGCCATCGCATCAATTAAGCGGATGATATTCTCCTCAGCGTGGCGTTCTCCCCACTTATTGTCTTTTTGAAGCTTGCCTGTTAGGTCCCAAAATTGATGATCGCTTTCAGGCCTGCCTGCAAGATCCCATACTTGATCATAGACAAGACGTTTTTGTTCTTGAGTAAGGGTACTGAATGTTTCTTTCAGAACCTCAATGATAGCTTGGTTTAGTATCTCATCGCGTTCATGGAAAACTGGGTTGCCGGCATCGGCTTTAGGCAGTTCGTTGTATACAACTTGTTGATGTTCAGGAATAGCGGCCCAAATGTCTTCCATCTTGGTTCGAATTTTAGTTTGCATTGCTGGAAGCAAACTGAGAAGCATTGGTTCAAGAAGATTCTTATCTGATTGATTATGAATAAGCTGGCATAGCTTTGCTAAGGGAGTCCTAGGTGTGTACTCTTGGCATGCTCCATATTTTTCCAGTATTCTTTTAGTCATCCCGGAA
>JAFEGU010000065.1 GCA_018239725.1 Verrucomicrobiota bacterium
CATTGGTTGACAAAGAAAAGCCCAATTGTGAGCGCGACAACAAATATCAAAGAGCGTCTGTCCATGAAAAAAAACCTTGAATTAGTTGAGGGAATAGCAAAGCCGCCAAAGCGAGTTTTGCCGCTGCCTCAGTTGAAAAGGACGGATTTTAACAGATAGGTAGAAATATTACCAAATAGAACTGCGCTCCCCCTCTTCCGAACAGGAAGAGAGGGGGGCAAGTAGGAAGTAAAATAAAGCTTAGAACCTAGGCTCGATCAGTTCGATCGTGCCCGGTTGCATTTTGCGGTTATCGCCGCCTTCCCAATGAACCTCGCCATTGCTGTCTTTGCGGACGAGTTTAAAATCAAACTCGCTGGCAGCCTTGTCCGTTTCCCAGACCCACATTCCGTTGCCCATCGATTTGAGCTCGATGCCGGCGTTCCAATCATGCAGCGAATCTCTGACTTCGAGTGTTTCGCCGTCAGCTGGTTGGTAGAAGAAAGAGACGCGAGTTAGCGGGGACCCTTCTGAGCTTTTTTCAGCTTGCGAAGCAAAGACTGGAGCCGCAGCAACGGCATCGCCGCCTTTTGCAAGATGGTCGCCGCCGGTTTCCCATTCTTCGTTGTTGAGGAGGATTTTAAATCTAAAGTCGCCTTGCATCGGTTGGCTCAATTTCCATGTGTTTCCATCGACATTGACGAGAGGAATTTTTTGGTCCCACGTGAACCCGGAGCCTTCGCCGCGGATGTAGAGGTGCTCGCCGAGCTGCGCAGGATATTGGACAGTGATCTCAGTCGGTAGGGCAACGGTTTCTAATGAATGGCTAAGAATAGGAGCTGATGTTTCTTGAAGACGGTGATTGCCGTCCTGGAAAAATGGAATGGTTATTTGAAGCAATCCGTCCTCTAAAAATGACGCAGAAATATGGTCGACATCAATCATTTCAGGCTCTTTTTCGATGGCTGATTCCCAAAAGTAAATGGAATTTTTAAATATCTTATCCTCAATGGTTACATAAAGATGGTTCCGGTCAAAAAGAAATTCAACACGGGGGAGTCCGGGTGCCCCCAATCTGATGGTTATACACTTTTCATCTTCCGTTGCATCCATGAACTGAATGGGGTACACGCTGTATCTTTGACAAGGTTTAACGGAGGGCTCATCTAAATCAAACGGTAAGAATTTTCCAGTTGGTTTATTTTCATCATCGAGAATTTCCATTACAAGAGGTTCGATACAGCTGGCTTTATCGTAATGAGTGTCATCGGGGGGTATTTCACATGTTTCATAATTGAGCTTATCAAAATTGAGGGGTAAGACTTTTCCAGTTCCAATTTCGATAGATTTGGTCTCAGGAGAAAGAGAGTAACACATATTGTCTCTTTCAATGATGAAATAGTCATCGGGTATATCCTCTCGATCATGAAAAAGTATACCTGATACCTTGCTCCGATGTTCAAGCCATCCGGCTAAATCATCAAATGGTCGCAGAGATCCTTGAAGAGTGCGCGAGGGAGCTAGATCTAGCAAGTAGCATTTAGGAGAGCCATCTTTATCGTTCTCCGGAAGCTCTGTGTAGCAAATAGCATCTCCATTGGGTGTTTCGATCCTTGCTTGAGAAAACAAGGATGAAGGGAGGCATGTATATCTGTGTTTTTCTATTCCATTTGAATCAGTCGTGCAGGTCATGACCCGATAGATCAGATCATGAGGGGAGATCTTGAGAAATTCGCCATTTAATAGCTGGAACCTTTTGCCAAAACCATAAGAGACATCTTTTCCTACAAAGGAAATTTGTGTTGTTTCAATGCACACATTTCCTGAAATGTGATTCTTGGGAAGATGGTCTTGTAAAGCAGTTTTAAATGACATAATTAATCCCCTTTTTCGTGATTGATGGCATTATTTTAGCACATTAATCTATTTTTTTTTGAAGTTTAATTAACTCTTTTTTTTAAAATAAAAAATTTAAATAAGGAAATAAATGAATCGAATTCTTGATTCAGGGAGAGTGTGTTCCGCAACAAGAAAAATAGGCTTAATAAAGTAGGATGCAGCTGCAAAAACGAAGCTGCTCTCCACCTCTTCCAATTGATCGTAGAGGGGAGAGCAGTGAGGATATAAATAGGAGCTTAGAATCTAGGTTCGATCAGTGCGATCGTGCCCGGTTGCATTTTGCGGTTGTCGCCGCCTTCCCAATGGATCTCGCCAGAGCTTTGTCTGCGGACGAGTTTAAAATCAAATTCGCTAGCAGCTTTGTCTGTTTCCCAGACCCACATGCCGTTGCCCATATCCTTCAGCTCGATGCCAGCGCTCCAATCATGCAGCGAATCTCTGACTTCGAGAGTTTCGCCGTCAGCTGGCTGGTAGAAGAAAGAGACGCGTGTCAGAGAGGATGCTTCTGAGCTTTTTTCTGCTTGCGAAGCAAAGACTGGAGTTGCAGAAACTGCATCGCCGCCGTTTGCTGGGTGGTCGTTGCCGGTTTCCCACTCTTCATTGTTCAGCAGGATTTTGAATTTAAACTCGCCTTGCATCGGTTGTCTGAGCTGCCAAGTGTTCGCATCGACGCTGATCAGAGGAACTTTTTGTCCCCATGTGAATCCAGAGCCTTCGCCGCGGATGTAGAGGTGTTCTCCAAGACGGGCTGGGTATTGGATCGTGATCAGAGTTGGAAGGGGGATCGGTTGAGAAGAAGCTGCAATCGATGAGCTTTCAATCACTGGAGTGCTTGGAGTTTTAACTTCTGGCGCAGCGCCTTTGCGTGCGTTGAATGATGCATGTTGCTGTTTTATTGTATCGAACTTCAGTACTCTATTTCTTGGGCCTTGCAGTTGTCTTGTTGCTTTTGCATACACTTTAGACGGCGTATAGTCTGCAGGAGAGAATTCAGAAGATGGTGCAGGTGTGCTTGATTCGGCTTCTTGCTGGCTAGAAGAGGTGACTGGGACATCAGAAGGGATCCTGGATAGCAAAACATCGCAGCGGCCAATCAGTTTTGGAATGTTTGCAATGGCTGGAGCAAGGGCCATCGGAGCTTGAACATCCCGTTTGACTAATTGATTCATTTTTTCCAAGGTACTTGATAGCTTTGCTTTGATTTCAGAAATGTCGTGTGCGTTTAAAGGATTTTCGCCCGATTCAAAAGCTTCGATTTTGGTTCTTTCTTCCCTAAAGATTTTATTAAGGCCTATAACTGTCATGGTGCCCTCCTGGGACTGTTAAATTTTGATTAATAATTTCAGAGACTTTTTGTTCTTTGTTGACATGAATTATATCATTTAAGATTAAAATTTTCAATTCGATTTGGATTTAAATTAATTGTATTTATTTAATTAAAATTTTAAATAGTTCAGTTTAAATTGTTATTTATATATTTCTTTATTCGTCGTTAACATAACGAGAAATTCAAAAATTTATATTCATTTTGACGCATAAGAGGGGGGGTACTGCTTTTTAGGAGGGGTAAGAAGAGAGCTTAATCGATCAGGCCAGCCTTTAAATTGGGCAGCCCCCACTCCTTGATACGCTGTTCATATTCAGCTAGCGGGAGTTGGACGACGCGGGGGAGGCTGTTGCTGTCCAGCCATTCCACGACCTGTTTCAGATCGATCTCCGCCATTGTCGTACAGCCGGCTGAACCTTGTTCAGGCGTTCTCCAGATATGGAAGAAAATGGCTGAGCCATCTCCGGGAACGATCGGATCATAGTTGTGTTCGATGACAAAGCCAAGGGCATAGAGCGGGCCAATCTCCGCCATTTTCTCCGAACTTTTCCAATCAGGGCCAATAATTGATCCTGCATGGACAAATTGGTTATAATATCGGGAATGAGGATCGTCGACGCATTCTAAATCTTCCGTGATCAGCACGTAGGGGATTTTCTTAGCATGGAGCTCGTGTTCCTTATCGCCGAAAGCGGGACCGATAGAATAGAATCCGGCTGGAGTTTTACCATCCCCTTCGCGCTTAAGGGTCTTTAAACCTTGTGGAAGCGGGTGGAGCCCTTTTCCCCAGGCCATTCCATTTTTCCCCAATGCAACTGGAATAGGATCTCTTGCAAGCTGCCATTCGAGCTGTTCGCTATCTCTTTCAAATAGATATAGGGAGCCTTGCGGGGAGTTCCAGTTTGGTGAAACAACAACCAGAAGTTGGAGGTAGAAGATGGTGCTCATGAATGTGAACTCTTTAGTCTGTATGCTCTGAGTGTAAAGTATCTGTGCATTTTTTTCTGCTGGACCTGATGTTCTTCAAGAAGGGTAAAGAATGGGGAGAATAGGGTATCAAGCTCATGGGAAAGCCAGTGAGCAAAATAGCGCATTTTTCCCAAGTTGGTCGGGTCTTCCAATCCTTCCCCACTTCCGATGATCAGGCTGACAAAGAATATTCCGTTAGGATTTAACAGACTTGCAATTTTCTGGATTTGGGAAGGGAGCTGCTCTTTAGGGACGTGGATCAAGGAGGAGATAGCAAGGATGGTGTCGTAGTGTTGGTCTGTTTCAAATTCCTGGATTGTTACGCAGTGGACTGTGAGACCTTTTTCCTTTGCTTTTGCTGCGGGTTTTGCAGCCGGCTCAATGCAGACGACCTCATAGCCTTTGCTTGCCATCCAAGCTGCCAGCGTTCCTGGGCCCGATCCGATGTCGAGGACGGTTTTCCCCTGGTGGTATTTCTGGATCATTTGAGGAAGGAGCGATTCGAACGGGATTTTATCAAATGAGTCTGCAGAGGAGTTGTAGAAGTCTTTGTTGATGGTGTCGATGTCCATGGCGCTTCTTTGGAGCTTCAACGTTTGCCTCGATGTTCCAGTTTTTTGGGACCATTTGAGAATTTTGTGACTGTATCATATCAATCCTACTCGTCACCCATAGCTATTCAATATGGGACTCCTCGTTCGGATCGCTTCCGCTTTGATCTGATTTTGTCAAAAATTCTCCTCTGGCCCCAAAAAAGTGGAACATCGAGGTTTGCGAAATTAACGCTCTTCCTGGAGGTTCGGCCGGTGTTCCAGATGGGAAAGGAACTCGCGAAAATCTCCAGTGGAGCGGAGGCCGTCGAGCCATTCGTCCTGCAGGATCTCATCGATCGGAGGAAGGGCGTCAGCTTTATTGGCCTTTTCCAAGTAATGCAAAGAGACTTCGTAGTTGCCAAGCAGCGAGTGGAGGCAGCTTAAATGGTAATAGGACTGTAGGTTGCCTAGTTTTGCTGCTGCGATGAGCTTATGCTCGGCATCGCGGTAGAACTGGTCTGCCTCGGTCGAGTCGTGGGAATGCTGGGCGAGGTTGATCAATGTGATCGCCCAGTCGAGAATGACCATGTCGTTTTCCTCATCGTGCCTTAAGCTCAAGCGGAAGTGGTGGATCGCACGGAAGAAGTGGTCGATCTCGCTTGTGAGCTCGCCGAGATGAGAAAGGGTCAGGGCTAGGCGGTGGTGGACTTCATGGAAGTCTGGATCGATCATCAGAACATGTGTTAAGATTTCAATTGCCCTTAAGTAGTAGAAGTCCTCTTCATGGAAGTCGCCAAGCGCATCGAGGGTGCAGGCGTAATGGTAAAGCCAGTTTGGGTGTAAATAGAGGGCATTGCGTTGCATTGCAAGACCGCGCTCGAACTGGGCAATTGCATCGTCGAGGTGCTTTTGGTCGTGGTTCATTTCTCCAAGTTTGGAGAGGGCGATCGCATAGTCGATGATGTAGAAGCTGCATGGGTGCAAGTCAATCGCTCGTTGGTAAAAGCGGAGCGATTTTTCGAGGTTTTCAATATCGTTATGCTGTCTGCCGAGCTTTGCATAGGTGCTCCCGATCGCGTGCCAGTTGGCATGGCTGGTGCGGTCGATCGATATTCCCGTTTGGAACTTTTCGATCGCTTGGTAGTAGTGGTCCTCGTCATTAAAGTAACGGGCCATGGAAAGCAGGCACATTCCAAAGGAAAACCAGATTTCAGGAAGGTCGCTTTCATTATCGACAGCGCCTTCGACTTTATTGTGCGCGTCAAAGATCAGGTCGATCCGTTCGCTAGCTTCTCCCAGATGAGCTAACGCTTCTGCCCAAACTGCCTGAACCATCGGTTGGTCTGGCTCGAGCGCATAGGCGCGATGGCATTTTTCAATGCAGGAGCGGAGGCGTTTTGTATCGGGTGTGCGGCGTGTCGATTCGCATAGGAACTGTGCCCAGGAAAGCCATAGGTTGGCATCGTTAGGCTGAAGCTGCGTTGCGGTCGTGTAGCACTCGTTCGCTTGGGAAAAATGGTCCTCGTCATGGGTGAGGTTGTAGAGTTTTTGCAAAGAATTGGCAAGAAGTGTCCATCCTTCTGCGCACGAAGGTTCCAGTGTGATCGCTTGCTTAAAGCAGTTGATCGCTTTGACGTAAAAGCGGATATCGCTGATCTGGCTGGCGAACTTAAGGCTTGCCCTGCCAAAATCCCTCCAGAAATCGGAAGAGAGGACCTGCCCGCAGGTAGAGGCGTTTTGGAAGGCGTCGATCGCTTGGTGCAAGTCGAGCGCTTCGCCTGAATTTTCAGCTAAATGGGAGTAGACGATCCCGATGTCCCAGTTGAGCTCCGCAAGGGTATCGGGCTTCTGGTCGGATGAAAAGCTGACCGCTTTCTGCAGTTTTTCGGCGGCCTCTTGGAAATAATGATGCTCGCGGAAAGTTAGCCCTAATGAGCATAAGACGCTGCCCCAAGCTTGCCATGCATCAAAGTATTGAGGGTCCAAAGCGGTGGCAACTTTAAATTTTTTTCCTGCGAGGTGCAGGGCCTTTTCACGCCCTTCTTCACTGCCGTATTCAAATAAGGAAAGGCCTTGCGAGTAGAACAATTTGGGATTATAGGGATCGAGTTTCATGGCTGAATCGAACAGCTCCAATCCGTGATAGAGGTCTCCTTTAAGCAAGCACATCTGGCCGCGGCTCAATAATGAGTCGGCAATGTCGCCATGATTTGTGCGCAGGCTTAGATCGGCAGAATTTGCCAATAGCTCATTCTGTTGGGAAGAGACGCTCTCATTCGCTGGTAGATTGAAGAGGTTTTGATCCATGATCATCCCATATTTTTAAAGCTGCGTCACATCCTGTCACACTGTCAAATGTCCTAGTTAAAGGGGCATTTGTGGAAGCGTTCCTAAGCTGCGCTATAGCCTCATATTATTCTTGAATTTATTTCACGAGGAAGAGGCGGATTATAAAAAACGCCCTCATTTTCCACAATCCATCAACCTTCCTTTAATGCTGTCGTGGGGGCTTTTTTAAATCTTTTCTAACACCTTTGAACGCTTAAATTGAGTCCTTTAGCGAAAATAAATGTTAATGAAAAATTAAAGAAAAAAATTTACCAAACAGGTTTTTGAAAGGCATGAAATCGATGAGTATGTCCGTCGTCTAAAGAAAAAAAAAGAGATATTGAAATTTTGATTTTCAGCTATGGAATTTTGGTATAGAATCAAACGATAAAATAAGGTTTCTATGAAAGAGTTTACCCATCGCCGCAAAGTTCGCTTGCAAGACACCGATGCCACCGGAGTCCTTTATTTTCCCGAACAGTTAAAGATGGCCTTGGAAACATTTGAAGATTTTTTGATCCATCATCAATTGCCTCTTCGGAAGTTGATCGAAGATTCTCCTTATTTGCTTCCCGTTGTCCATGCAGAAGCTGATTACTTGGCGCCAGTCATGGTCGGCGATGAGCTGGACATCCACCTGATAGTAGAAGCCGTCGGTACAAAGTCGGTCACCCTTATATACCGGTTTGTCGATACCAAGAGAAAGATCGACGTTGGGACGGCTAAAATCGTCCATGTTGCTGTCGATAGGCAAACCCGACGGTCTGTTCCGATCCCAGATATCTTGCGGGTGATTTTGCTTTCAGGTTAAAATTGTGTACTTTGAATTTTTTCTTTGACTAGTATTCCTTAAAAAAAGTTAACATGTCCCCAACAGATTATTGCTATGGATAAGTCCTATGACACCTTGGTTTACTCCTTTTATTTTTGCTTCATTTGCGGCTGCAGTTCTTCATTCTAATGAGCAGCTATGGATGGAAGAGGACTGGGAACAGTGGGCAGATGATTATCTCTTGCAAGATGGCATTGCTGATGCAGGAAATTTAGGTGGTCAGCAAGGTGCAAATAATCCTCATGACCGCCAAAAACATATTTATCCATCGCAAAGCTCTGCTGACGCCATGTATTCATCGGCAGCTCCTCCTTTTAAATCGGGATGGGGGATCATCGCCTTTGGCGATTGGCTGTACTGGAGGGCGAACGAAGAGGGGTTGAACTATGCTTTGCGCGGCGTTCGTCCACTTATTGCGACGCAAGGGATCAAAGGGGAACTTTTTGATATTTCTCCGGGATACCATTCAGGTTTCCGGATCGGCGTTAATGCAATCTTTCCAAGAGATAAATGGGATCTTTTATTCTATTGGACAAGCTATCATAACGATTCGCACAGTTCGGTAAGTCCAAAAGCATCGCAGACTGTGTGGCCAGTTTTGCTCAATATCAACAATAACCCGTTTGCATTAAGCGCTAAGGCTGACTGGAAAATACATATCAATGTGCTCGACCTTGAACTTGGACGTTCCTTTTTTGTTGCCAAGCACCTCTCGATCCGTCCGTTTATTGGCTTTGAAGCCGCTTGGATCAAACAGCACTTGAATGCAGACTATTTTAATATCACATTGTTTCAATTCGGACAGTTTTTCCCTGGAGATGATATCTCTAGCCACAATCGGAATCTTTTTAGCGGCTACGGCCTTCGCGGCGGCATTAACACGAAATGGCCGCTTTTTTGTGGAATCAGCTTATTGGGCAATGTGTCATTTTCGCTGCTTTGCTCCGACTTTGATATTTCCCAATATGAGAAGAACATCAATAGCAGCCCTCGTACATCGCTGAAGGATGATTTGCATCTTACTTCGCAATCGTTGCAGATGTTTGCGGGGATATGCTGGGAATGGCAATTTATGAAAAATCGGTGCTATTTCAACTTGCATGCAGGTTGGGAACAGCAAATTTGGTTTGATCAAAACCAAATGAACATTTTTCTAAATGACTCGAGTCTACGGGCAAATGTCGGTAATACGATCAACCAACAAGGTGATTTAACCCTCTCCGGATTGGCTCTAGGAGCTGCATTTGGGTTTTAAAGGAATCAAGAACGTTCTCTCAAGGACATAAGCATGCGAACATTATATGATACATCAACTTGCTACTTCCTAGTGCTTAGTGCGCTTCTTGTTGGAAGACCGGCTTGTTCCAATGATCTCATTTACGATGATCTACTGGACGATGAGGAGGGTTTAGATCAGAACTACATTGCAGTGGAAGATCAGCCAATGCCTGTCAAGCAGGAAGTGCACAGCTTTCTTGCTCCCTCCCCCCATTTTTCAAAGGGGTGGGGAATCGTCCTGAATGCAGACTTCCTCTACTGGAAAGCTAAGGAAGAAGGGCTCTCCTATGCCTTATCCAGCCCCAACTTTACGACGACCGGTTTATTTGCCCAATCGGATCTCACAAAAGGCGTCAAAGGAAAAATTTCCCGACTGGATCCAGGATATGAACCTGGAGTCCGCCTTAGCGCCGATTTTTTCTTACCGCGCGATCATTGGGACCTTGAGCTCAGCTGGACCTATTATCGCAATACGCATAGCAGCCATAAGACAGCCCATCCGCCCCATGTGATCTTTCCGTTTTGGCTCAATGCCAATTTCGACCCGCTGTCGATAAAGGCCCATGCGCATTGGAATTTGACCTTGAACAATTTGGAGCTGACGCTAGGACGCGCTTTCTGTGCAGGCAAATTCTTTTCCATCCGCCCCTTTGCAGGTTTCCAAGCCGCATGGATCGAGCAGCACCTCAATATTAATTATGAAGAGGTCTCATTCGATAATGGACAAACAACGACGCGGATTAAATCCTTTAATAAGAACGATACGCAAGGCTATGGGATCACAGCAGGATTTGAGACAAAGTGGGAACTTCGATATGGGTTCTCCCTTGAAGGGGACTTCAGCGGTGCGCTGCTATGGACCGACTATGACCTTCACCAACATGAAAAAAATGGCAATAACTCCCCTCGCACCCGGATTAAAGACAACTTCCATCAGATAACAGCTGTGCTGAACTTATTTGCAGGGCTGAATTGGGAAACGCAATTCCACAAGGAACGGTTCTTTTTGCAGTTTCATGCAGGATGGGAAGAGCAGGTCTGGTTTGACCAGAACGAACTGAATCGGTTTATCAATAATCACAATGTTGGCTCTACGGCAAATCTCCAAGGAGATTTATCATTTTCCGGTTGGACGATCGGCGGCAAATTTGGATTTTAATAAGGAATGCATATGACATCACGCTTTTTTCAGGTCCTTGCTCTGACATCTTTAAGTATTTCTGCAATGGCTGAATACGATCAGGATCTCTATTTTGATGATGATTCCTTTTTATCCGATGAATTAGACCAAATTGCTCAGGTTGATGCGTCAGATGATACACAACGTGATCAGAAGAGCGACGTTCAGTCTGCACATTTTGCTTCAGCGCGCCCAAAACTATCGAAAGGCGCCGGGTTGATTCTTTCGGGGGATTTTCTCTATTGGCAGGCGGAAGAGGGGGGACTCTCTTACGGTCTTCAATCTGAAAATCATTCCATATTGCCTCTTTTGCAGCAGCCCACCCCCTTCCAAGGGGTCGATGGCAAAGTCTCTAGGATACAGCCGGAATACGAGCCGGGCTATCGATTGTCCTTAGCTTATCAATTGCCCTACGACCAGTGGGACATATCCCTGTCTTGGGCACGCTATCAGTCAACCTCCCATGATCATATTTCCCAAAAAGCAAACCAAATTGTCTTCCCTTATTGGCTTTCGAGGAACTTTGCGCCGTTGGCCCAGAACGCAAAAGCGCATTGGGATCTTAATTACAATACCCTTGATTTTGATTTGGGAAGGATGTTTTACATCGGAAGATGCTTCTCGATAAAACCGACTCTAGGGTTTAAAGCCGCATGGATCGAACAAACACTGACTGTCCTTTATGGAAATGTTGTCTTTTCTAACAATGCTGCAAGTCCCGATGTCCGTTCTAAGAACCGCAGCACATTTCAAGGATACGGTGTCGACCTCGGCTTCGATGGAAATTGGAAGTTAGGAGCTGGCTTTGAGCTGTTTGGGTCTTGCAATGCCGCACTGCTTTGGGGGAATTTTGATCTTGCATTATTTGAAAAGAACATCGGCCTAGGCCCCCGTTCTAGATTAAAGAACAACATTCAAGAAGTTGTTCCAGAGCTTGGATTTTCTGCAGGTGTCTGCTGGGAAAGGTCGTTCTACTCCGAGCGGTTGTTTTTAAATATCCATGTCGCTTGGGAAGAGCAAGTCTGGTTTAATCAAAACCAGCTCTCCCGTTTCGTAGATGCGTTTATGCAAGGGTTGATCATCAACCAGCTAGGCAATCTGACCCTCTCAGGTTGGACGATCGGCGCTGCAGTCGGCTTCTAAAGAGGTGTTTTTCTTAGTTCAACACTCCCATTTGTTAACAAATCGGAGTGTTGCTGTAGAAGACCTCTTGCTTAACTCCATGCGCCTGTTAAAATCGTTCTTTTCTTACAGGCTTTTATCTCACTCATTCGCCGATTTTTTTAAGTCGTCTCATTCGTGGGATCCGAAACCTATATGGTTTCTAAAAAACCTGTAAGAAAACCTCCAATTTTTCCAGACAAGGCGAGTTACGCAAGAGGTCTAGAGTTATTGTGCGATGGATGCTTTGCTGAAATCAACTGCGCCGACGTAGTCGAACGCATAGCCATCCAATCCCGATCGGTGGGAAAAGAGCAGTTCGTCGCTGCAAATCGGAATGAAGGGCATCTCTTCCATCAGGATCTGCTCAGCCTCGCCAAGGATTTCCATCCGTTTTTTGGGATCGGCCTGCTGCTTGGCAAGCAAGACTTTTTCTGAAAATTGGTCAGCAGTCCACTTAGAAAAGTTGTTGTTGCTGACCGTCACCATTTTCTCCATGAGCTCCATCGGGTCTTTATAGAAGGCTGCCTCATAGCATCCGCTAATCTCATAAAGCCCTTTTTCTAAGTTCGTGCGCAACACGTTCCATTCTTGGTTTTCCAATTTGACCTGGATGCCAAAGGCAGAACTCCATGCTTGCTGCAGGTATTCGGCAACCTGCTTCCGGTTGGCCTGCTGGGAGTAGGTGACGACGATGGGTGGAAATGTCTCTTTAGTGAGACCCATCTCTTTCAAGCCCATTTCAAAGAGGCGCTGAGCCTCTGTTAGGTCCTGTTTTAGGTTAGAGGAGGGATTGATCGGAAGGAGCGCTTTAGGCAGCGGTTTTTCCAAAGGATGTCCGCCGATCAGGATGTGCTCTGTGATCGCTTTGCGGTCGACGGCAAGGCTCAATGCTTTTCGGATAGCAGGAGAAGAGAGGGCTGGTTGCTGGGTATTAAGGAAGACCCAGAAAGCCCTGTCGACCGGATGGGATTTAAGAGAATTTTCTTTTTTCATGTTGACAATGAGCTCGGTCGATAGGGGGCTCATCGGTACGCCGATCCAGTCGAGCTGTTTTTTTTCGAACATCGAATAGGCGGTCATCGCATCTTGGACCATGAAGATCTCAATGCGCTTAAGCCCGACATGTCCTTTATCCCAATAGGAGGTGTTAGGAGCTAGGCAAAGCTTGTCATTGTGCTTCCACTCTTCTACGATGAAGGGGCCGTTGAAGACGGTTTGTTCTTCTTTGGCAGGATCGATCATCGGAGCGCAGATCGGCTGAGCAGCAAGTTCTAGAAAGTAGGGAGAAGGATACGCTAACTCGACGACGAGTGTCTTATCATCCAGCGCCTTGATGCCTACAGCATCGATTGGAAGATCTCCCATTTTGGCTTCTTGGGCATTTTTGATCATGTACAGAAGATCTGCGCGTGAACAAGTGGAAACGGGGGAAAGGGCATGCTTCCAGGCTTTTTCATAGTGGTGAGCAGTGACAGGGCTTCCGTCGGACCATTTGTTGTTGCGGAGGGTGAAGGTATAGCGGAGTTGATCGGGAGATACCTCAACCGACTTCGCACCGGCGAGCTGAACGGTGCCTTGGGCATCGATGCGTGTTAAACATTCATAAAGCGTTTTTGCAACGCAAATGCCGCGAAGATAAATCATCAGCGAATGGGGATGTAGAGAAGGGAGGTCTCCTTCCTGAAAGTTGATTTTTAAAGTGTGCACGGTTTTATCCTGACCTTGTTGACAGCTATTTGATAGAAGCAGTGTGCATATCATGAAACTGCACGCAACTTCTTTCCATAATCTAGCAGCATTGTATTTAAAAGTAAATAGAGCGTAGAATGATGAATTAATTTGCGTCTTAAATTTTTGAAAAATAATTTGAATTGATTTCATTTTTTTCTTCCTTGAAGTGTTGCATGACTGAAATCGATGCAGCCTTCGTTGTCGATGAGATAGTTTTCCAAATCGGGATGATGGGCCCAGAGATGGGTATATGTAAACAGTGGCGTAAAGGGAACTTCGTCTAAGAGGATCTGTTTTGCCTGCAGGAGCATGGCATTGCGCTGGGACTTTTGATCAGCGAAAGTGATTGCATCCCTGAAACTGCGGCAGGTCCATTGAGAAAAGTTCCATGAGCTATGCCCCTCAAGCCTTTGATAGTACTCCAAAGAGTCTTCATTCAAGGTTTCCACGATGGTGCCTGTGATCTCAAAAAGACCTTTTTCTAATCGGTTGCGGAAAATGTTCCATTCCATTTTCTCTTGGTTTACTTGGATCCCTAAAGTTTCTTCCCATGCTGTCTGAAGGTATTGCGCAAGCCCTTCTCGGCGTGTTTGGTGGGAGTAGCTAAAGGTCAGCGTTGGAAACTGCTGTTTAGACAGGCCAAGTTCTTGAAGTCCTTGTTCAAATAGCCGGTTCGCTTCTTTTTTTTCTGGTAAGAAAGGGGGCAAGGGATCGCAATAAGGGAAGATGTTTTTACAGATCAAAACGCGGTCGATGCACAAACTCAGCGCTCGCCTAATGCAAGCATTGGCAAGAATGGGATGCTTTGTATTGAAAACGATCGAGAATTGCCGCGTTGCTTTGCGCATATGCAGCTTTCCATCGTTTTTCAGCTCTTCAGTCATCTCGGGAGAAAGTTGACTGATCGGATCTCCGATCCAGTCTGCCTTGCCTTGGCTGAAAAGGGAATAGATTGTCTCCACATCATTGACCCATTGGATATCGACCTGGTCGAAAAAAGGGCGCTTGGAGTCGCAAAAATAGGGATTGCGTTCCAGAATGATCCCATTCTTGTCCCGTTGGCGGACGAGGAATGGGCCATTGAACCATTTCGGCTCGCGCATGGGTCCGAACAGTGGAAAGAAAAAGGGGCTTGCAAGCTTGTGGAGGAAATGGGGGTCAGGCCATTCGAGTTGGATCTGTAGCGTCTCGCCATTGAGGGCAGTGATTCCTAGATCTTGGGGATCGATCTTCTTTTCTTTGAAGAGGCGTGCATTTTTAATGACAAAGAGCAGCTCGGGATGGCTGACATGGTCGCTGAGTGCGCATTGCAGACTCATGACATAGTCCGCGGCTGTGACCTTCTCACCATTTGACCAGTAGCTTGGCCGCAATTTGAATGTGTAGTTTAAATTGTCGGAGCTTGAGCTTACGTGCACAGCTCCGGAAGGTTCAGGGTTTCCAAGAGCATTGAGCCGCATCAACCCTTCAAAGAGGAGCTTGCTGAGTAGGCGGCTGCGCATATCCCCATAGGAATGGTAGGGATTAAGGGAAAGGGGAGCGCCTTCTTGAAAGATCAATTTCAACGTTTTGTTTTTTTCTTTGGGTGCGGAGCTTTCTTCGAGGAAAGAGCTGGCGTGCATCTCTCTTGGGCAGAATAGGCAGTAGTAATGGAACCCGCCTAGCGAGAGTCGGGCTTGCGCTGCTGTCTTATTCGAATCGATGGCGTTCTTGCTCAGTTTGAGCTGATCGGAGATGTCGGTTGTTTTAATGATGATGACGTTGTTGAAGTTCTTATGGACAACAGAAGGGTTTTTATCGGCGATGACATGGGAGAAGGCGGTAAAGAGGTCTTCTGCTTCATCAACTTTTAAGGATAACCGCCTTTCGACAGGATGGACTGAGTAGAACACTTTTTCGGCAAAGATATCGAAGTTGCGTATCTTGGCTCCTAGGTGCATCCTGATCGTTTCAAAATGCTGTTGCTGCTTTTCAAACAGCCCGCCATTGTAGTCGCGGAACGTTCCGAGGATCTCTTCTAGATATTTTAAAACATATCTTCTGACATAAAGCAGGTTGATCGATTCCCGGACATCGAAGGCGCTCGATGGGATTTTAACGGACAACGCGGAGCTTTCCATAGGGAAAGGTGTCGTGCGGTGGTGGATAAAATGGCAGAATGTATGCAGCGAAGCGGGAAGGCGTTTGAGACACGCTTCCAGGGGTTCAGGGGGATTGGGCCTGACCAAGTGGATCAGGAATTCTAAAGACTCAGGCGTCTGCTCTCGAAAATGAACATGGGCATGAGGCAGGTCTTTAGCGCTAAGGATCTCCCTTTGGAGCAGCTGGACCTGGCGGAAAGACTCCTCTTCATTGTAGGGCCAAAAGAGGGCTGGCGTCAAAGGGGGGATCGTAATCAAATGGTTGGCTAATGAGCTTTCAAACTCTTTAATTTCAGTTGTTGAGAACTCTTCTCCGCGCAGTTTATAGATTTCTACGTAGCAGAACAAATAGGCCATCTCAGGATGGTGCCACAAGTAGAACGAGCGGGGGATCTCATGGATGCCAGGAAGCAAAGTGTTGATTGTTTTGAGGAGTTGTTCGTGGTGAAACCGGTAAAAATCGTGAAAGGTAAGAGCTATGCAGATCTTGGAAGGTTGTCGAAAAACTTTTAGGAAAATGTTTTTATTCGGCCCCTTTTCAGAGCAGATCGCTTCCTCCATTTTCTTTTGGAGGAAAAATTGGGCGAGCAGCAGCGTGCACAAGTGCTGTTCGGAGCGGCTGCTGGCAAATCCCTTTGATGCATTGGCCAAAAGGCGCTCCAACCCATCTTGAAGACGGCCATCGAAATGGCGGGGGTATCGGGCTAGCCCTTTTTCAATCTGCGTTGCAAGCAGGTTGCGTAAGCTAGTCTGATCAAGTGATGTCTCAGATGATAATCCGATCTGATTTTCTAAAGGCAATCTTGTCCAAATAAAATTGGTTAGATGATCAGTCTGTACTTTTTACCGAATCTTAACATTAAAGGAAAGGGTCTTTGCGTCTACGGCTGGAAACGCAAGATTTTTCAAAACTATTTCTTTATACATGGAGCATTAAACAAGGCTGAGCTGAGGTTGGTTTCTATCAACGACGATCTGCCGGATGACAGCCAGGTCTTGAGCTTCGAGGCGGTTTCCAAATGCAATAGCGTTATGTGTATTATAGTTTCGGCTGCCCCATGTCCATTCTCCTCCAGTAGAATACCGTTGGAAAAATGTGATCACCGTTTGATGGGGAGGACGGCCTTCGCCAGAAGGAACATTCAGTTTCAGACTAATGAACGGTCTTGCTCCGGCATCTGAGCCTCTCATAAAGGAGTGGGTCAACTCATTGGATTGGAGAAAATCCAAATAGCCTGTAGCGCCGGTGCGATTGCCTAGATCAAGAACAGGAAAGGCATTGAAAGCAGCTTCTCCGCCGACAGCTTCTTTAACTGCTTGGAAAGCTTGTTGTGCCTCTTGAGCTTGTAGAGCGATTAGGGCTGCTGTCCTTGTTGCATTTGCAGAGGCTTCTTGAACCTCATTTTCTTTAGAGGTTAATTGGTGCCACGCGAATACAGCCCAGACTGTTGTGGGGAGCATGACAATCGCGGAGATGAGAATGGATAGCCGATTGCAAATCCAACAGCTATTGTTGCGATAAATCCCCCAAACACAGCTCCAGCTTTAAGGATCAAGGGAGTTTCGTCATTCCGCAGCCATGCCACAATGCATTGCATGCAATCAGTGGGTTCAGCACTCGGGATTTCAGGCGTTCGAAGAGGGTAGCAGCCAGTCACATTCCAGGAGCGATCTGTTGGTGTTGCAAGAGAATTTGAAATGGACATAATAAAACTCGTATTTAAATAGATGGTCGTTAATTTTGATTATTTTTTGATTTGTTTTCAATGTTAATTATTTTTTTATGATGCTTGTATGTGTAAGGAAAAACTTATTATCGAATGTTTAAGGCTTATTGGATCATCCTTCGGATGATTTTTGGATGTTTAGCCATTCTTGAAGCTGTTGATTTGTAATTCCAAGACCTGCCAAGCGGCTCTCATTGAGCTCTTTGATGTCTTCTAAAGTATCTTCAATAAAAGCTTGTTGATCTTCTGCTTTGACAAGCTGTTGCGCCTTGGAGGTGATAAAGGGTTGTAATGCTTTTCCAACTATGCATGTTTCAATGATTTCACGAAGGAGAGCGCGACGCTGTTGCCTATAGCGTACTCTCACTTCATCAAATCCCATCGATTTAATTGTTGAGTCATATAGAGCACAAGTGCGCATGTAGGAAAATGCATACAGATCTAATATGGGGTGAATATCCTGCAGTTCATAAATTGCAATGACAGAAGAAATGTAATCATCTCGGTCTACATCGTTAAATGATAGGGGGACTAAGTTGTTCTTTATCAGAGGTATATTTGAACACAATCGTGCTGTTCGCTTATTGACGTCGGAAAAAGCTTGCAGATAAGTAATGTGGACAAGGAGAAATAGACTTTGTTCGTAAGGATCGTCAATGAGGCTGGCTTTTTCTGCAATTTGTGTTAGTCGGGATTTTAATTGTTTAGGGTCTTCATAGGGAACATAAGTAGATCCCCCAATTCTAACACCGTGATCTCTTACTTTGCCTGAGTAGGAGCTTTCAAGCAGGCCGTCTGAAAGGAGATAATGCACAGTACAAAGGGTTGATTCGGTCATTTCTAACTTAGGAGCGCTATCGACTAGATAACGAATAGCTTCTTTATGGTTTAGGATCATCGTCGTTTCTTCATCCAATTTTCCTTCAGCCTTTTTTCCTTCCAACAAAAGTTTCTGGGTGTCTAATAAAGAGTAAGTATTTCCTTCTAAGCGTGATGAATTATACGAGAGATCGATGAGGAGCCGATGGTAGATCTGATGTGCATAAGTGCCCGCGGGATCCTCAATTCTACAACGTTTGCCGGCGTCCAGTAATTGAAGCCTCAATTTCTGTGGGAAGTAATAGCTTTGGTTTGGCTGATAGCTATCAAGCCACTCATCATTGTAGGCGATGGGAATTCTTTCATAGATCGGACGGCGCACCTGCTTTAGAGCAATCTCACTCTTTACACCAAAACATCCTGAAGTCGTTTTACTTTGCCGGTCCTGCCTCTGGAGGATTCGGTACCTAGAGCCCTTTTTGTTTCCGATCTTTTCAACAAGGCCTTCTTCGATCATTTCCCCGAGCCAGCGCCTCACGCTTCTTTCCGAGTATCCAGGCCCTAACTGTTCAAGAAGCTGATTTAAACGAATAGGCTCAGTTTCCTGGCTTAACTGATGTAATACACTGAGTTTTTTGTCCCTGTGGCCCATGCGCATGTAGCCCTGTTTTTTGCCTAATACGGCCATTTTAGCATGAATACGGCCAAAAATCAAGGTTATCGGCCAAAATTTGGCCGATAAATGGCCGATATTTGGCAAATAGGCATTTTAGAATGGTTGTTTTTGCTGAACGATTTTTAAGCCGTTTTTCATTTCACCGGTGTAAGAAAATATTTTCACTGGGTGCTTGAAGGAGGGGAGGGTGCCTTTAAGCGCAGCGCGGACGCTTTCGAGCGTATGCATAGGAACATCTTCGAGCAAATACGCGACCGGACGTTTTCCAAATTCAGGATCATCGGTAGGAATGACATGGGCTGCTAAGATTCCAGGGATCTGGCAAAGGGCTGCCTCTACTTCTTCCGGTTGGATGTTTTCTCCGCCGGAAATGAACATCCGGTCTTTGCGGCCAAGCAGGGTAAGCCGGCCTTGCTCATCGAGAGATCCTAAATCTTTTGTCGGCAGCCAGCCGTTGTAAGTAGGCAGGATGGTCTTTTGTTGGATAGGATCCCAATATCCAGAAAAGAGGGTTTGGCCGCGAACGAGGATCTCCCCGTTTTCGTCGATCTGCAAGTTTCGGAAAGGGAGCTGTTTTCCCATGTGCAGACGTTTATCGATCTCATGCGGCTCTGCTAACGTGATCATCGAGCTCATTTCGGTCATTCCATAGGCAGTAAATAGAGGAAGGCGATGGGTCAAGGCCTTTTGAGCAAGCGATGGGGAGAGGGGAGCCCCGCCGATCAAAAGGCAGGTTGCCGATTCTGCGATCTTACCGATCATCTCTTGAGGTTCTTGGAGAAGGCGGAAGAGCTGTGTTGGAACAAAGGAGGCGTGGGTGATCCGCTGCTGCTCCAATGCAGAAAAGAGGAGCTTATCGGTCAGAACGATCGTCCCTCCTGCTAAAAAGATCCGGAAGAGGATCGCCATCCCCCCGACATGGAAGAGGGGGAGTGAAAGGAGCCATCGGGAATCTATTGTGCAGCGAAGGGGGGCAATAGCCCCTTCTGCATTAGCGAAATGGTTGCCGATTGTGTGGCAGGCGGCTTTGGGCTTTCCGCTGGACCCCGATGTCATAAGCATGGTGGCGAGTTGTTCTAATCCATAAGTTGGAGATGGGTAAGGAAACGTCTCTGTTTCAATGGGGAGGTCTTCAGCGTTTAAGAGATGGGATGCGCTGCATTGTTGCACAAGGGAGGGCAGTTGTTCGGGCGGTGTGCGGAAGCTTAAGGGGCAAGCGACAGCTTTAAGGCGGAAAAGAGCGAACAGCAGCAGGACCGATGCAGCTGATGTTTTAGCGACAAAGGCGACATGTGTACCGGGTTGGATAGATAAGGACTTAAGCTTGCTGCAGTGGTTGGAAATGGCTGCATCGAGCTGTCGATAAGTCATAATGCACTCGGGGGATTCGATGGCGATCTTGTCGGGGATTTCTTGAGCGTGCTGATGAATAGGACATAATCTATTAACCATGGGCAATCTCGGTCAAGCAGTCAGATTTTAAATGAAATTGCGTTGGGAGTTGTAAAGTCCCTTGAGAAAAATCAATAGGTGATTCAAGAAGGTCTTCTTTAATGAATCGGTAAGTGTCTAATCCTAAAGGGTTTGTTGCCATGTTCATCCGATGAGCAAAGTTAGCGATCAAGGCTGTGCCGATCCCGGTTTCAAAGGCTCCGGTAAAGATGATCTTTTTTCCCAGCTGTTCGATGATCTTTAGGGCGTAGCTGCCTCCGGTGATCGTCGGCTTGATGATAAGCGTTGTCAACTGGGGAAAGCCCGCCATTTGAGCAAAGGGGATCTCAGTTAGCGATTCGTCGAGGGCAAAGGGGAATGGGATATCGGAAAGGCGCTCTAGTTCATGCGTTGGCTCCTCGACGCAAGCGATGGCGTGTTCTGGAAATCGGGAAAAGAAGGCCGCAGCTTTGTCAAAGCTCCAGACACGGTTGACATCGATCCGTAACTGGAACTTACCAATCAGAGGTCGGATGATCTGTTCTGCATCAGATGGATTTAGGTTAGAGACTTTGATCTTAAGGGAGCGAAATCCCTCTTGTTCTGCGCGCTTTGCTTTTTCTTGGATTGCATCGGGAGTTCCGGCCAGCAGGGCCCAAAGAGGGAAACTACCAGCAGAGGGGATGTAAGGAGTCAGAGCACACTCAAGTCCGAAGGCAACTGAAGGTAGAGGAGGAGAGAGGAGTTTTCCTCGAAGGGCTTGGAGAAGCTGCTCTTTAGCTTCAGCCAAGGTCTCTTTGCTCCGTCCGGGCAATGGGGCGATCTCTCCCCAACCGATACGATTATCAGAAAATGCGGTTTGTAGGATTAGCCCTTCCCGCTGATCGCTAAACGTAGTCAGTTGGAGCTTGTAAGAATAGAGCCTCCATGATGCTAGAGGATCCATCCGAGGCAGAAAAGGAGTGTGTACAACCATAAGAGCTTTCCTGTTTGTGCGAACAAGAGATTGAGCTGGGAGGGTAAGCTGTGGTTGAGCATCAATCTCATTGATGGGATGGCGGGCAGAAGGATGCTCAAGCTCAGAAGCGAAAAAGGATGGGAACGGAAAAAGCAGACCAGAGGAAGAAGGGTAAGGAGGATGGAAAAGAGGTATTCCACTTTTCCAAAGGAGAGTCCGAACCGGACTGCAAGGGTCTTTTTGTTTGCGGCTTTGTCCTCATCGATATCGCGGACATTGTTGACGATCAGAATGGCGGTCGAAAGAGAGCCTGGCGCGATGCCGGCAAGAAGGGAGGTCAAGGTCACGGTTCCCGTTTGCAAGTAATAGGTCCCCGAAACGGCGGCAAGGCCGAAGAAGAGGAAGACAAACAGTTCTCCGAGCCCGAGGTAGGCAAGCGGGTATGGGCCTCCCGTATAGACGACTGCAAGGAGGAGAGAAAGGGAAAGGAGGCAGGAGAGAAAGATCCCTCCATGCCAAATGAGGTAGCAGCCTGAGAGGAATGTCACGAACAGGCAGATTAAAAGCCCTTTTCTCATTTGGGGCAAACTGACAAGCCCTGCTTGGACAACGCGGGTCGGTCCTTTGCGCTTTTCATTATCGGCCCCTTTGAGATAATCGAAATAGTCATTGGCAAAGTTGGTCGAGACTTGGATCCCGAGAGCAGTTGCCAATGTGAATAGGAACATCCTTAAGTCGAAATGGCCATCAGCTAGAGCTAGAGTGGTTCCGATCAGCACGGGGCTGATGGAGGCAATCAGAGTCTTTGGCCTGCAGGCCATTGTCCAAATAAGGATCCTGTTCATGGGTTACGGCCTTTTTGGAAATTGGGAAAAGTCTGGGCGCCGTTTTTCGAGGTAGGCCCGGTGTCCTTCCTTAGCTTCTTCCGACATGTAGTAGAGGAGCGTTGCGTTGCCGGCGAGCTCTTGCAGTCCAGCTTGGCCGTCGCAATCGGCATTGAAGGCTGATTTTAAGCAGCGGATCGCAAGCGGGGAGTGGAGGAGGATCTCGCGGCACCATTGTACGGTGGTCTCTTCGAGTTTTTCGTATGGGACGACGGTATTGACAAGTCCCATCTCCAATGCTTCCCTAGCATTGTAGCGTCTGCAGAGGTACCAGATCTCCCGCGCTTTTTTCTGGCCGACAATTCTTGAAAGATAGCTGGAGCCATAGCCGCCATCAAACGAACCGACCTTAGGTCCGACCTGTCCGAAGATCGCGTTGTCTGCTGCGATGGTCAGATCGCAGACAACATGGAGCACATGGCCGCCGCCGATAGCAAAGCCTGCGACCATCGCGATCACGGGTTTAGGACAGCTGCGGATTTGACGTTGAAAATCGAGGACGTTTAAACGATGGATCCCATCGTCGTCGACATAGCCGGCGTGTCCGCGGATCCGTTGGTCTCCGCCTGAGCAGAAGGCCTCTTTGCCTTGGCCTGTCAAAATAATGACGCCGATCTGCTGGTCGTCGCGCGCGTCGTTAAGGGCATGCGCCATCTCTGTCACGGTATGGGGGCGGAAGGCGTTGCGGACTTCGGGGCGGTTGATGGTGATCTTGGCGATCCCGTCTGCTTTGTGGTAGAGGATGTCGGTGTAAGAACCGCAGCTTGTCCAGGCGATTGCTTGTGTTTCTTCAATTGTCTGCATTGGTTTGTCTCCAGAGGTAGTTGTAAAATTCATTTGCCCAGCAAAATCGCCCTTTTGAGGCCATTTTCATCTATTCTCCTTGGTCGGCCCGCTTGGGGCCGTTCTCGTCAAATAGAGCGTGGCAGCTCTGCTGGCACTTGCTGACCGGTTCGTGTCCAAGGACACTTCACCCACTCCTCACTGCGAAGGTTCACAGAACCTTCTCGTGTATCCGTGGTCTCAAAATCATCAATTTTTCCAGGCAAAGCAGTTTCACAACTACCTCTCCATTCTTCAATTGCTTCGACGCAGGCATCGGGATTTTCCAGATGGACAGCGTGGCCGGCATTTGGGATTTTCTTTCTCAGTACTGTCTGTGGGAGTTTAGCGTAAAGCTGTTCATATTTCAAATCTTGTTCGCCAAAGAGGAAAAGTGTCTGAGGATGATACGCCGTGATCTTTGGTTGTTTTCCGAGGCTCATTTGCCGCAGGATCGACGCAAGTTTAAGCGGATCTTGCTGAGACCTTCTTTGCAAAACCTGCTCGAACAACGTCTGCTGTTTGCGAAGGGATTGGAAAAGAGGCTGCGCATACCATTTTTCTAAGAACGATCGGATCGGTTGGTTTTCGAGCATCTGGATCCAACGGAGGTCCTCTTCCCAGCGCAGTGTTCTTTCTTGTTCAGTGTCGAGGCCGAAGTGTGCAGAGAGAATGATGCTCGGGCAAGAGATGGGAAGTTGAAGCGCAGTCCTGCCTCCCATCGAATAGCCGACGTAGGCTCGGTTGTGCAAGGGCAATTGAGAAAGGGTTTGAGTCATTGCATTAACGGACCCAAGTTCCATGGCAACGCAAAAAAAATTGCGCTTGAGCTTGTCGATCATCGGGGCCCAATCCTCTTTCGAGCCCAAAAAGCCGTGCAAGAAGATGAGGGCAGGATTTGCTATGTCGCCGTGTGCGTCATATTCAAGCATTGTAACACTGATTGTTGGATTTCTTGGTGGAGCAAGAGGTTTTCGGCGCGCCTTGTTTGGATTTCAACGATGGCAGAGCATGGATTGGCGACCAAGTCGGAGAACAGTTGTTCCCAATCTCGGGTGTTATGGGGACGGAAGTAGGGGATTTGGAATAGATCTGCAGCATTTTGGAAGTTGTAGGGATGGGAAGCAACAAAGAACTCTTCGATGACATCTTTGCGCTGAGCGATCGGCAGGAAGGAGAAAATGGCGCCGCCGTGGTTGTTGATGACAAGGATGACGACGGGGTATTGCGCTTGGCGGAGCTGGGCTAAGGAATTGAGATCGTGGAGAAATGCCAGATCGCCAAAGAGGGCGAACGTCGGTTGTTGCCTGCCTTGCGCGATGCCGATGGCAGTTGCGATGTTGCCGTCGATGCCGCTGACGCCGCGGTTGCCAAAGATCGGTCCGATCGGTTGTTTAGGAAATAAGAACTGATCAGAGTCGCGGATCGGCATGCTGCTGCCGATGAATAAAGACCAGGAAGTAGAGAGGCTGTTCGATAAGGTGCGGGCTACAGCGGGCTCAGTCAGATCGGGCTGGTTATCGATCAGTGCGCTTAAATGGTCTGCAATCTTATCGGAAGCGTTTTTCCAGCTATTGAACCAATCTGTATGGGACCTCTCTTCGACAAAGCCGATGATCTCTTTACAAAATAGGGAAGGATCGACAGAAAGGCGATGGGTGGTCAAATGGTCAGGGTCTTGTCTGCAGGGATGGTCGGAGACTTGGAAATAGGAGCAGTTAACCGTTTTTAGCCATTGGGCAAGCGTCTTCGATACGAAACGATCTCCTAGATGCAGGACGAGATCTGGCTTATAGCTTGGATCTGCTTTCAGAAGTGCGTCGTAATGGCGGATCACCTCATGGCAATAGCCGTGGGATCTTGCTTGGGAGAGGATATCGGGAAGGATAGGCCATTTTAGTATGGAAGCAAGTTGGAAGATCGGGTCCATTTTTTGCCGCGCTGGCAACGATCCGACAACAATAATTCCCTTAGGAGTATCTTGGAACGACTCTGCCCACTGTTCCAGTGTTGAAATTGAGGGGATTGTTTGCGTCGTTTCATAATGGGTTGGAGGAACCTCTGGAATGGGAGGAGGAGTCAAAGAGAAAAGAGGCTCTCGAAATGGGCAGTTGAGATGGACAGGGCCAGGATGTCCTTGTTTGCTGCGGAAAACTGCTTGGGCGATCGTTGTTGCAACAAACCTCTCTGAAATCTCAGTCGTCGGGCAAGGTAGATCGACCTGCCAGCGGACGTAATCGGAGAACAGCTTGATCTGATCGCAAGTTTGGTTGGCGCCGCAATCGCGCAGCTCATGAGGGCGGTCTGACGTCAAAAGGATCAGAGGGACCCTTTCGTTGCTAGCTTCCATGATCGCAGGAAATAAGTTGGCAACAGCGGTACCCGATGTGACGACGATAACGGATGGAATGCTTGTCGCTTTGGAATAACCCAGGGCATGGAAACCAACACCCCGTTCATCAAAGTGGACCAGGTGTTGCGTATCAGGGTGGTCGGCGATCGCAAGGGCAAGAGGTGTCGAGCGGGAGCCGGCCCCTAAGCAAAAATAGCGGACCCCTTGTTTAAGGAGTTGATCGATGATCAGATTCGACCATGTGAGATTCAGTGACCCGTTATCAATGCTCATAGAAGGGCTTTTTTAAATGTTTTGATCTTTTGTTCGAGCTCGTCCCATTCTTTTTCAGGATGGCTCCCTTTGACGATCCCCGTTCCAGCATAGAGATCGATCTCTTTTCCTCGGATGAGCGCAGAACGGATGGCAACAGCGATGTCCGCTTCTTGCGAAGAGATGTAGCCGATCGGCGCTCCATACCATCCTCGTTGAAACGGTTCGAGCTCTGAAAGAAGGGAAAGGGCGTTGCTGCGAGGCTTTCCTCCCAATGCGGGAGTCGGATGCAATGTGGCGATCAGGTCGTGGTCGGAAACGCCGTTTTTCAAGATCGCCGTCAGGTGATTGTAAATATGCTGCACATGGGACATCTGAAGGACGGTGTCCTCTTCATTCCATTCCATATCCGTGCAGAGCGGCTCAAGGGCTGTCTGGATAAACTGTTTGACGAAGGCGAATTCCCTCTGTTCTTTCGGGTTTTCCAGCAGTTCCTCGCTGAGGAACAGGTCCTCTTCAGGAGTTTCGCCGCGGGGGCGGGTGCCTGCGACAGCATCGGTTTGGATCCTGGAGCCCTGCCGTTTGTACAATTGTTCCGGGGTTGCACCGATAAAGGAGGCCTCAGGGGTCAATTGAAAGGAGAAGACGGTTGCCCTTTGCACCTGGGACTGCATTTCAGAAAGCAGTGCATACGAATCGAGTTTTTGATCGGTCAAGAGCTTTGTTTTACGCGCCACAACGACTTTTTCCAAAAGGCCGTCTTCGATCTTCTCCAGCGAGGCTGCGACCATCTTTTCCCAATCGGTAAAGGTGGGGAAGTCTTGCCTTGCTTCCAAAACAGCCCCATGCCATTTGGATATTTGTTCTTCGAAACAAAGCTGGCGCATGACGCTTGGATGCGCATCCTCATTTAAGAAGTGGATATGGAGCACGGCATGCTCTTTTTCTTGGACGATCTCAAATTGGGGAAGCCAAAATGCGCAGGAGGGAAAAGGCCTCCAGCTCGGATCGATAGAGCCGGAATTGAACTGTTTTCCGCCGTATAGCCTGACTTCTGGGTGGGAGTCGATGGAAATGTGGGGAATTGTAGGAAAGCTGAGAAGGTTTCCGAGCGCTGCCCGTTGGACCTTTCCCCCTTTTTCCATCCAGCATACTTTTGGAAATAAGGACTGGGCCTTTAGCCATGAAGCAATATTGACGGGTGCGATCTCGATTGCAAGATGTTGGTAGGCATAAGTGTGGCCATTGATCTCAAGGTGGTCCAAAAGGGTAGAAGGCTTCCGCCGTTGATGTATACCGAAAGAACCTGAAGAATCAGTTTTTGACGTCGTCGGGGTTATCTCAAAATTCGCAATTTCACTCGCGCCTTGGCCTAGGGCAATGGTCGCTCGCTCCAAATGCAAATTTTGAGGCCCCTCCTTGTCAGATTCCCGATTCTTCAGATTCTTTCGGTATAATTCTTCCTCTTCAAGGTCGACAACAGCCTCTTTATCCATTTCC
>JAFEGU010000066.1 GCA_018239725.1 Verrucomicrobiota bacterium
AACCACAGCCACTTCCTCGAGCTCTACAAGAGCAAGGGGATCGAAGTCCTCCAAGCGACCACCCTGATCGACACCCCGCTGATCAACTTCCTGGAAAGCAAATTAGAAGACGTCCAGTTCCAGCGGATCGACGGCTCGATCGATGAATCGATCCTCGACCCCTCCCGCGAAAAGACCCTCCTCGATGCAGAAGGGAAAACAGAAGCGTCGAAGATCGCCGACTTCATCCGCACCAAACTGCAGAACGAGCATCTCAACGTGGAAGCCAAGAGCCTCTCTTCTGACAATGTTCCGGCCTTTATCGTCGTCGATGAGGACATGCGCCGGATGCGGGAAACCCTCGCCCTCTCACAACAGTCGCTGCCTCCATCGCTGATGTCGAAGCGGACCTTCGTCGTCAATACGAACAACAAGCTCGTCCAGTCGATCTTTGCAATGAAGGAACAGAACCCAGAGCTTGCCAATGAGATGGTCCACCACCTCTACGAGCTCTCCCTCCTCTCTCAAAAAGAGTTGGAGCCAAGCGCCATCTCCCAGTTTGTCTCCCGCTCTAACAAGGTCCTCGAACACCTGATGCGCTAGACCTGTCCGAACAAGCCAATCGCTTTCAGCCCGCCCTCCTGGCGGGCTTTTTTTTATCTAAAGACCGCTTTATTCATACATCATTATTTTAAATAAGACATAATTAATATTTTAATTACTAATTGTTTAAAATAAATTACATAATTTATATTAAACATGACATGTGTTATAATGTTTATACTATTTTTGTATAAAATTTATGCCACATTACAATCTAAACAACAATCAGTCTTTAATACCTTCCTCTTCTCAGCAGCCCGTTATTCCTTCTCAGGGGCCGCTTGAACGTCCCCCTATTTCGATTGAAATGCAACTGATGGAGGCTGTAGAACGTGATAAGGCAGCCACTGTTTATAGCTTGCTGCAAGAGGTTGTTGAGCCGACAACTCGAAGAAATGCCTACCTGCTCGCTTATCATCTCGGTCATATTAACGCAGCTCTCGTCCTTCTAAATGCCGGCGTTCCTCTTATTGGCACGTTGGAAACTTTAGCTTATAACGCAATCAGCCAGCAGAAATATGATGTTGTTTCTTTTGACACCCTATCTGCATATATCCGTGAACATGGGCTTAGCTTTAACCCCGATAGCAGGCATGGCCCGAAACAAGAATCCCTTCAAGAATGCGCAACTCGCACAGGAACTCGCCTTGCGCTGACTTGGCTTGACCAGTTTCGGATCGATTCGGAAGGAGTTTCCAATCAAAATGGCTTGCATCAGCCCCAATTAGGTTTGCAGGATCCAATCTCCTCATTAGACAATTTCGATGATCCATGGGGCTTCTTGACAGGTCCTGAAGCATTTGAGCAGGACCTTGATCTGGACGAGTTTCCTAACCTATTACTCCATCCGTCCGATTTGGATTTTGACCACACTCTTCAACCTAATATTCCAGCTGCCCCCCTAGTCAGCTCCTCTGCTCAAAGTTTAAACGAGTCTTCCAACAGCACTCCTGCGAACTTCATTGATTTGAC
>JAFEGU010000067.1 GCA_018239725.1 Verrucomicrobiota bacterium
GGAGAAGCTCAGATCATTTGGACAACAGCGGAAGGCTTTCAAAAGCTTCAGCAAAAGATTCAACAGATCGCAACTGTCGAAACCGTTGAAAATGCGAAAGAGATCGAAATCGCTAGAGCCCACGGCGACTTGCGCGAAAATGCCGAATTCAAAGCAGCGTTGGAAAAAAGAGACCGATTGCAGTCAGAGCTCAAGTTCCTTTCCGAGCAGCTTAATCGCGCCCGCGTCATTGGCAAAGAAGATGTTTCTACAGATGAAGTTGGGATTGGCGCTATTGTCGAATGCCAAAATTCCAAGGGACAGAAGCTAACTTATACGCTTCTTGGTCCTTGGGACGCTAACCCTGATAAAAACATCCTATCCTTCCAATCCAAACTTGCCCAAGCGATGACTGGAAAAAACATCGGCAACAAGTTCAAGTTCCAGGATGAAGAGTACACCATTACTTCCATCAAGAGCTTTTTAGCTTAAGATTTCGCAGAAAGTTTTTACACGAGCCCAGGTTTAAATCTGGGCTCTACTATTTGCCTAATTTCAATTTTTGAATTTCTCAAAAAATATATTTCAAAAGTATTTATCATGCGCAAACCGACAAATTATAAATTTAATTAATTCGATTATCTAGAAAACTGTATAGACAGATCAATCGGATATTGATCTCCAATTACACTCCCTGTAAACTACTCCAAATTAATTAAACCCAGTGTTTTCCATGATTAGAAATGATTTAAATGTTTCCAGAGGGGCGCTTCCGGAACGGCCAGCAATAGAAAATCCTGTTGTAAATAGCACCCACTCGAACCCCGCCGTGCGCTTGCAGGTTAACGCTGACACGATAAGCCCTCAAGCGCCTCTTCAAGGAGTTGCTGATTGTTTTAGCGCCATCTGGAATGCACTCCTCGGTTTTTTCACGAGTATTTGGAACTGTTTGTGCGGCAAATCGATCGAAGGGACTCCAGCGCCAACTAGAGCTCCTCTTACCCCTGAACAATTAACCCAGCTGAGAGCAACAGAACCAAGAGACCAAGCCTTTTGGCAAATCAAAATGGCTTCGCCTATTAGAAGTCCAGGCTTAATGCCTGGAGACCCAAATTTTGTCGATTTGAGCGGACGGTTGGCGCGGCCAGGAATCTGCAATGCTCTAGGAATGGACCATATTCCGCAAATCGGACACTATGGGATTCACTATCCTATGATGCCCCAGTTGTTAACTGTCAAATTGCCCATCAGACAACTACACCTATTTCCCGAGGCCATCAGAAC
>JAFEGU010000068.1 GCA_018239725.1 Verrucomicrobiota bacterium
AGATGCGCTCAAAAAAATGCTTGGATGTCATCGAAAAACTTGAAATATCGCTCAACTTGTTGATGTGTTTAGTGAATTGGTAAATTATTTCGTCAGGAATGTATTTAATGATTTCCGTTGAATTGTTTGTTTGGAAATCCGCATTTATTGGTTGAAGTGACATAAAATCAATTTTTTTTTGTTATTAATTTAAATTTAAAACGAATTTTATTCTAACTTCAGTTATAGTTCAACAAAATAAATTAGATTCTAACTCTCTCTGTAGCGGACAAAATTTTCATGTGATCTTCTAACATATTAATCTGCAATCGGTTAGGATCTTAAGAATTTTCCGAAATTCGTCTACTTTCTTCTCTATGGAAAGGATTACCGATCTCAACCAGTCCAATCCCAGCCGAAATAGGCTTTTTGACAACCTCCCATGGGCCTTTTTAGGAATGGCCTCTTCAGCGTCTTTTATCATCCCAAGCTTGTAAGACCAGCAAAAAGCTATAGCCAAGACGAAGAGCAGTTTTTCGATCTTCTCGGGTGCTGTCATATGAGTATCTTTCATCCTAAACCCCCGAGTTTTTAGACAACCAAATAAGTTCTCTATTTCCCACCTTCTTCAGTACAGACCAATAGCGTTCTCAAATTCACTATTAGAGACAACGATCATTGGCTCTTTTGCACCTTTTGCTTGGGATATGGAGACATAAAGCAGATGTCCCCAAATGAGAACAGGGTGATTGATAATCGATTTGGATCTCCCTCTGTTTTTCCAAAGCTCTAGAATGGGGACTTGATAGAAGTTTCTAATCCCTCCTGCTGCCATAGTGTTTTTCTTAATACGAATGACGAAGGGTATTTTTGCTTTTTTCAAAACCCTAAACCAGTCCTCTCCTATGAACTCACGGTCTGCCAAAAAGGCATGTATGCGCCTATGCCCGATCTGTTGCAGAATTTTTTTTAGAATAGATATTCGTTCTGAAGTAGATGAGGCCCCGGAAGAGCAGGATACACTCCAGAAAAAGGAAATGCCAATTCCTTTATAGGCTATTGAAAGAAGGAGAATATTAATGTCCTTCTTTCCCCATTTCCAGTTGGTGCGGTCAAGGATCAGGATCAGCTCACCTTTGAGGGAAAAAAGGGAGAGTATTAGAGGGATAATAACAGTGAGATCGAAGGAGAATCCTGAGAAGAATCGCCGGACTCTTCTATAGGAAGACTCCTGCTTTACGTTCGATTGGAAAAAGGTGGAAATTTGAGTGAGGTTAACCGTTCTTGCGCAAATTAGCGCTTGCAAAATTTAAGCTAGGCAAGCGATCCTTGCCTTATTCCAATTTAAGTTCTGAAACAACAGTCTTTGTAACTCGTTGACGTGATGCATAGCTGCTCCTAAGTTGGCTAAACTCAGGTAGATATAATTCACGCTTAACGAGTTCTTTTCATCACATTAAATTTTGTCCTGTACAAAGCTAATTCAGAGAACGTCATTTCGGTCCACATTCGGAAAGTATAGTTCTTTCTAAGAAATTTTCGGGTTGAAAAGGGAAGATCCTGACGTGTATAGAGTTTGAAGACGGATTCAATATACGAGGATCTTCCTTTGCAACATCCCTATCTGTTCTGGATCGGCTTTCATCTCTTGATCTTTATCCTGTTGTTCATCGACATGGGGATCTTTCAGAAAAAGGTGCATGCGATCCGTGTCAAGGAAGCCCTTGTGCTCAGCGGCTTTTGGATTGCGGTTGCCTTGCTCTTCAATGGGCTTATCTATTATTTCAGAGGGCCTGAGGCGGCGCTTCAGTTTTTTGCAGGATACCTTGTTGAAAAATCGCTTAGCGTTGACAACCTGTTCGTCTTTTTGATGATCTTTACCTACTTTAAGGTTCCCCCCATGTACCAACATAAGGTGCTTTATTGGGGAATCCTGGGAGCCCTTGTCTTGAGGATCGTATTGATCTTGGCGGGTGTCGGACTGATCCAAAAGTTCCATTGGATCATCTATTTGCTAGGAGCTTTTCTTGTCTTTAGCGGAGCGAAGTTCGCCTTGCAGAAAGAGCAGAACCTGTTGCCGGAGCAAAACTGGCTCGTCCGCCTTTGCAAACGGTTCATCCCTCTATCTGAGCGGAAAAGCTTAGGACAGTTCTTTGTCGTCGAGAGGGGAAAATGGAAGATGACCTATCTGTTCCTCGTCCTTGTCATGATCGAAAGCACCGATGTGGTCTTTGCCCTCGATTCGATCCCAGCCATTTTTGCGATCACGACCGATCCGTTCATCGTCTACACATCGAACATCTTTGCGATCTTAGGGCTCCGCTCGCTCTACTTCGCCCTTGCCCATTCGCTGGACAAGTTGAAGTATTTTAAGTTTGGCCTAAGCGCTATTTTGGTCTTTATTGGAGCGAAGATGATATTGGCCGAGATCTATCCAATACAGCTAATGACTGCTCTGTTGGTCATCATTGCGATCTTGGCAGCGACGACAGTGATATCGCTAGCGTCAGACAAAAAGCGAAAACGTTAGTTTTTCTCGTTAGATGCCTTCCAAGCTTCCCAATAAAGTTCGATCTCATCAATGAAGCTTAAGTGGCGGGGATGCCAATTTAACAGCCGGACTGCACGTTCGTTGGAGATCTTTTGATCGACTGCCAATCCCTCTGTAAGAGCTCCCCAGCGAGAAACTGCTGCTGCCATCGGCAAAGAGGCGATGCTCCCTTCAATGTCGGCGGCCTTTGCCGCTGCTTCGACCATTTCGCGCACTGTGTAATGGGTCCCATCCGTCACGTTGATGACCGTGCCGGACAATTCTTTTTCAGCTGCAAGGACGTAGCTTTCGGCAAGATCGTCGCGGTGGATCATTGTCCATCGGTTGCTCCCTCCATCGATCACAGAGATCGTTCCCGATTGTTTTGCTTCTGAGAACCACATAGCAGTCAGGCTTCCGCCTCCGCCATAGACGCATCCAGGTCGGATGACGATCGTTCGCAAAGAAGAGGATGCAGCTTGCAGGATTTGATTTTCATGGCCTGGGCGCCATCGGACAAGGTCGAGGGGATTTAATGGTGTTGCCTCATCGACGATATGGCCGCGCGTGTTTCCATACACCCAGATGCCGGAAGTGTAGATGATCATCTTGATCTGGGAGGATTTTTTTGCTGCAGTTAGCAGCGTCTCAATGGCGATGGCGTCTTTTTTGACGGCATCTGCAGAGTTTTCGAATGCACAGTGGACCAAAACTTCAGCTTGCTCCGCATGCAGAAAGTAGGTTTGAGGCGCGCTGATGTCCCCTATGATCGGGATGATCTCATGCTTGCGCAGTTCATTGGCGCTCATTTCTGAGCGGACTAGGCCGGAAACGTGGTGGCCTCTTTTACGAAAGGCATGGGCGACAGCTTCTCCGATATACCCGGATGCTCCAGTGATGAAAACGCGCATTTTTTTATCTCTTCTTTTTGAGTTTTTCGATGAGTTCCATGGCAGCTGCCTCGTCTGCAATCCAAAGGGCCTTATGCTCTTTAGATCCGACTCTCTGCGCTGGCAGGCGGTCGAAATCATCCGGAGAAAAGAAGATCTCAGAGAGCATAAATTTTTTCTGCGCTCCTAACACGTAGACGGCGATGTTGTGCGAGGAGTTGATGCAATCAAAGGTTAGGGTCATCCGCCACACTTTCTTATTGGGAAGGTAATTGGCAACGACAAGCTTGCCCTTGGCCTTCAGGGCTTCCGTATGAGGAAAAAGGGATGCTGTATGTCCGTCATCTCCCATCCCGAGCATGATCAGGTCGAAGGGGCGGTTTTGCAAAGTTTTTTGGATCTGCTGCTCATAACTCTGGGCATTGGCCTCAATGTTCTCTTCCGCTTGCATTCGGTGGATTTGAGCAGGAGGAATAGGCATTTTTGCAAGGCCTGCGTCCATTGCCATTTTATAGTTGCTGTCGGAATGGGTTGGTCCTACTGCGCGCTCATCGCTCCAAAAGAGGTGGACTTTTTTCCAATCCGCTTCAGAAAGAAGGGAGTGGACTGTAAGGTGCTCGAAGATCGCTTTAGGAGTCGACCCGCCTGAAAGAGCAACATAGAATGCGCCATGGTCTTGGAAAGCTTGTTTGGCAAGAGCGACAAAATGCTCGACGCAGAAGATCACCGATGCCGTATTGTTTCCAGGAACGATCAGATCTCGGCGATCATCCCAATGCTTGGGTTGCAGTTGATTGATTAACACAGTCCTTGTCCATCCATTTGCTTAACGAGTTTCAGGGTGTTGATAAAATGCTGGCTTGTGCCGCGGTGGCAGATCTCTTTAACGAGCGAATGCCCCGATTCCGCTTTAGCAAAAATGTATTTGCAAGGAAGCTCGCACTGTCTTGGTGTTGAGATGTTGAGAGTGATCTGGTGGATCGACTCAAAGTCGCGCAAGAAAGAGAAGTGGGTCCCTTCCGATGTCGTGAGGTCCATGTTCAAAATAAGGCCGGGGGGAAGATGGGAGTTGGACATTGGAATGAGGGAAATCTCCAGGGGGGATTTTTGTTTCATGTAGTCGATGCAAACAATGTCTTTGTCCAAACGCACTTGCGAAAGCGTCCATTTTAACTGGCATGCCAGCCAAGCTTGGAGGTAGAGCGCTTGGATCCTGGTATGGCAGAAGTAGGCAGAGGAACACGAATTGTAAGTGAGCTGGACCGAGTTGATCTTGTTTAATTCTTGAATGCGGTCAGGGGAATAAAATGCGGCCGAGAGCATTTCCCGCCAGCTTTCAATGCGGGCCCAATTCAGATCAGCGATATCTACTTGAGAATCAGATGCTTGCGACAAAGCGCTTGAGGCAAAGCGGGAGAGGTTATCGGTCGCCTCCGAATCGAAAATAAGCCGGTGGACGAATTTTTTCAGTTCATTGGCAAGTTGATCATCATGCGATGGATCTTCAGCCATAACGAGGTAGACGGGGAGATCTGGCAAAATGTGGGGGAGGATGACGAAGGGTATTTTAACCTTGGAGGCCCCGGAGGCATCGATCTGGATAAAATCGCAGGCCACATCGTATTCCCCTTTGCTCGAGGTCAAGATCGAGACTTGGGTTTTTAAGGAGTCTTCTTGGCTTGCTCCATCAACGGTGATGAAGATCACTCGGGCCGGAAACTTTTCGATGACCGCTTGCGCAAGGCGCTGGATATAGGCGGCGCGATAGGTCTTTTTCGTATAAAAGATCAAATTAAATAGGCAGGCGCGGGTCGTATTGGTCGTTTCGAGCGATTCCCAAATCCGGTTCAATTCATCTTGAATTGCCGATGGGGCAACAAGGTGCAGTGATGCGGCCATTAGATCAGTCTCCATTTGCGGTTGTCGCGGGCAAGAAGATCGTCTGCGGCCTTAGGGCCCCAGGTGCCAGATTGGTAGTTGGGGAAATCTTTTTCTTTGGTCTCTGCCCAGTATTCAAGCAGAGGCGTGAGCAGGCGCCAGGAATTGAACACCTCGTCCTGTCGTGCAAAAAGGGTGTTGTCGCCGAGCATGCAGTCGAGGATCAGCCTCTCATAAGCTTCCGGCGGGCTCATTCCAAAATAGGAACCGTAGCGGAAGTCCATTTTGACTGGCTGGATCGGGCTGCTAGGTCCAGGGACCTTGCAATTGATTTTCAGAGAAGTTCCCTCGTCAGGCTGGATCCGGATCGAAAGGGAGTTCGGTTCATTGCGCTTGTTGATCTGCTGGAATAGGACGCCAGGAGGATCTTTGAAAACTACAGCGATCTCCGTGCCCCTTTTTGGCAGCCTTTTGCCTCCTCTTAAATAAAAGGGGACGCCGGCCCATCTCCAATTGTCGATGTACAAGCGCAAGGCGGCATAGGTCTCCATGTTCGAGGCTGGTGAGACATTTTTTTCTGAACGATACCCGGCGACTTCTTGCCCACCAATGAACCCGGGGCCGTACTGTCCTCTGACGCAAGAGTGCTCGAAGTCAGGGGTTGCCATCGGTCGGATCGCTTGGAGGACTTTGACTTTTTCATCGTGGATCGCATCAGCAGAAAGGCTGACAGGCGGTTCCATCGCCATCAGAGATAGAAGCTGCATCATATGGTTTTGGACGATATCGCGAAGAAGTCCAGCCTCTTCCCAAAATGCCCCGCGCGAGCCGATCCCGATGTCCTCGGCAACAGTGATTTGGACATGATCGATGTAACGGTTGTTCCAGACCGATTCGAACAAAGAGTTGGCGAAACGGAAGATCAAAAGGTTCTGGACAGTCTCTTTGCCTAGGTAGTGGTCGATCCGGTAGATTTGGTCTTCCCTTAAAAAGCGGAGGAGCTCTGCTTGGAGGGACTGCGCCGATTTCAAATCATGGCCAAAGGGCTTTTCAATGATGATGCGCGACCATTTGTCCTTGACAGTCTCTGCATTGTAGATCAGGCCGAACTTATGGAGGTTTTCGCAGATGAGGGTGAAAAAACTCGGCTGCGTTGAAAAGTAGAAGACACGGTTCCCTTTTGTTCCTAATCTAGCATCAAGTTCTTGGAGGAAGCCGCAGAGCCTCTGATACCCTTGTTCGTCATGGAATTCAGAGACATGGTAAAAAAGGTGCTCCTTAAAGTTGTTCCACAGCGATTCATCGATGGGTTTTGAACGGGAGAAGTTCTTGATCGCATCCTTCATTTCAGATCGGAACTGGTCGTGCGTCTTTTCTCTTCTTGCAAACCCGACGCAGGCAAACTGGGCGGGAAGCTGTCCATCTTTGGCTAAATTATAAAGGGCGGGCAGCAATTTACGCGCTGTTAAATCGCCGGTCGCTCCAAAGATCACTATGATGCATGGATCGATAAAACGGCTCGAAACTCCCGGTTCTTCTAAAGGATGTGTGCTCAATTCGTTCATGGTTCCACTTTTTTCAGATTCCAATTTATACACAAACAAGATGAAAACCCGGGATTTTAACAAGGCGGCGTTCTAAATTTGAACCAAGCTGTGCTGATGCCGAAATTGGCCAACTTGAATAAGTTGGTCGATGCAGGCGCATTCAAATTTAGTGACTGTTCGCCGAGGTTAAAAACCGATTATTCAGGTTGTTTCGGTATACTCAAGTTAACCATTCGGGCCTTTTTGCTGCCAAGAGGAAAAGTTTGTTTTTTTTAAATGGAGCAAATTCTTGACATAATCTTAATATTTACGCGAAAATGAATGGAACGTTTGATGACCAGCATTCCAAATAGGCGAGGTGAGTTATGGCTACAGGAACAGCAGCAAGTATTGGTGATGGAGAGCCATCGAAAACACAGACGGCAGTTTTAACTGCTTCATCTGCACAGCAGTACAGGAAAACAGACGAGTTCTGGACAAAATGGGATGTTGCAACGACGCCTCAGCTTGGTGATACCCTGTGCGACCGCGCAGAAAAGATCTACCATCAGACGACAGCATTGCGCACATTTGTTCAAAATACAGCATCCAACCCGATGCGCGCCGGCTGTTCGATCATTACTCTTTTAACAGGGATCACCAGCCTTTGGGCAGGAGACCTTGTCACTGGAGCAATCGCTACAACTTGCGGAGCGAAGGAGCTCTGGAACTTATGTAGTCCAGAAGCTTCGACCAACCTGCAAAGGCTTCTTAACGACATCAATGCGGATGTCGGAATGATCCAGACGCTTGAAGAGGCTAACCGTAAGTCTTATGAGACGGTCAATAGCAATTTAGAATTGATCAGCCAAGGGGTCCAAACACTGCAATCTCAATTGAGCGACATCTCGGCCATCAATGTGAATGGATTGCAGCAAGTGGAAGCTAAGAAAGAAGAAGCATTGAGCTTCAATTCTCAAGCAACCAGCAGCTATGCTGCAGCGTCGGAGTTGTTTGCTGCCGCTAAACAGAAGCTGGTTCAAGCCCAAAACTTTTATGGACAGTGCGGAGAAGTGTTTGAAGAGATCGAGAAGATCGCTAAAAATGACGATCCCGATATGACGCTTGAAGAGAAGATTGAGCGTCTTATTCAAACATCGCACACAGCAGCGCAAAATTGCAAGTCGGGCAAGGCGATGCTTGTATCTTCTTCGGAAGATCTGGAGCGTGCAATGGAGCTGCTCAAACAGGCTAATAGCTTAAAAGATCAAGCCACTGCCGCTTACGCAGCTGCAAATCAGATGTCAGTAGATGCGCTGGAGGCAGGCATCGAAAAGGCCAAGTACACTGGGGAGTGCCAAGAGAGGATCAAAGCCACGCAAGATGAGATGGCCAGAATCCAAAGGCGCAGCGACCAGATCATGAAGCTGATCGATGAATTAAAGGCAGACGTCGTGGAAGCTAAGCGGGAAGCTGCTGGAAAGTTCAGCATGGGCGATGTGGCTGTTGGAATCGGCGTTGCCGCAATGATTGTTCCTCCTGCAGGCATCCTATATGGCGCTGCAACAGGGATCAGTGCGATGTATGCTTTCCGGAACTCGGATACGATCTCTTGGGCAGCTAGCAAAGTGTACAACTGGGCGATGGGTGTTCCTACTCCCATTCCAAATCCAATGAAAGAGGACGAGCTGACTCGAATCTCTTTTAAAGAGAACTCAAGCGGATACTGGGGATACTTTGTCCAAAGACGAGCTTCGACGACTGTCGGCACGCTTCAGGTCAATTTAGGAGGAGGCGAAGAGTTTGCGCTCCCCTTTAATCTCAATGACAAAGACAAGATCGCCAAAGAGGGCTTGCTCAATCTGTTCCAAGTGTTGAATCAAAAGGTAACGCAGGGGCAAATGGCTCCGCAGAAATGCCTGGAAATTCTTAATCAGCTTGAATCGATGAACATCGACCGGGGGACATTGCATCCTCAGGTCCATGGTCTGATTAAGCAGACATCTCCTACTTACGCTATTGTGACTCTGCTTAGAGAAACATGCGAGAAGAGGGTCGAGCTTCAAGCTCAGTAATTGCTTAAAACATGGTCTCCAGGCAGCGCTTCGCAGCTGCCTGGATACTATCATCGATCGTAATGATCTGGAAAGGCGCTGGCGCTTTTAGCGCTTGGCAGATCGCTTCCAGATGGTTCGATTTCATATACCGGCACATCATGCAGGATCCCACCAATTGGACTTCAGGGTTTTCAACCTGGAGACGTGTTGCAATCCCACATTCTGTCAACAGTAGAAAAGGCTTGCGGCTTGCCGCATTACGTTGGACATGGTCGACCATCCCTGTCGTCGAGCAGACGTGATCTGCTTTTTTGACAACGTCAGGTTTGCATTCAGGGTGGGCTAGGACTGTGAGATCTGGATAGGAGATGCGGACCTGGTCGATCATTTCACTATTGAATTCTTCATGGACGTAGCAGCTGCCAGAATAGCAGAGCAATTCTTTTTTAATCTGTTTGCGCAGTAGATAATCTTGGAGGTTTTGTCCCATGAGCTTATCAGGCAGGAAATAGATCTTGTCATTAGGGAGGGACTCGATGATCCGGTAGACATTCGATGAGGTGACGCAGACGTCGCAAGCGGCCTTAACGGCTGCTGTCGTATTGATGTAGCAGACAAAGGTATGCTCAGGATACTGCTTTCTGAGCTCATAGACAGTTTCAGCAGTGATGCTATCGGCAAGAGAACAGCCGCCGCTCGGGTTAGGATCGATGACTGTCTTATCGGGATTGAGGATTTTTGCCGTTTCCGCCATGAACCGCACTGCAGGGAAGACAATGGTGTCTGCATCAGTTTGCCGTGCAATACTCGCAAGGCCGTAGGAATCGCCGGTGTGGTCGGCAACGGTATAGACGATGTCGGGGTGGACGTAGGAATGAGCTAGGATAACAGCGTTCTTTTCTTTTTTAAGCTGAAGGATTTCATTAATAACAGGGGAGAGCCTTTCACATTTTGCCAATGTGTATTGGCAAAGGGGGTTGTCGGTCTGGACATGTTTTAGTTTTTCAAAAAGGCTTTGCGCGGTAACAGTGCATGTCATGATATCCGATTTTTTAAAGACTCGAGGTAGTTCTGCAAGATTGTAGTCGCAGCCATCTCATCGCTATGCTCCGCCCGTTTCTTTCGGTTCATACCGGCGTCTTTTAAGAAACGTTCGACTTGGGCTGATGTGAGCCTCTCATCCCAAAAGGTAACAGGAAGCGAAGAGGTCTCTTGAAAAACTTGGGAAAAAGCGCGGACGAGCAAGGCCATTTCCCCTTCTTTTCCATTCAATTGAAGAGGAAGTCCAATGACAACCGATTCGATCTCTTTATAGCGGGAGATCTCTTTACAGATCAGCTCGGCTGTTGCCTTGTGGTCTTTTCCTGCGCGGATGATGCCGATGGGCAAAGCAAGCCGTTTCTGTTCGTCAGTGATGGCAAGCCCGATGCGGACATTGCCAAAGTCGATGCCTAAGATCCTACCCATTAATGCGTCCGCCTGTGGATCATTGACGCGACAAAGTCGCGGAAGAGGGGATGGGGAGCAGTCGGTTTCGACTTAAATTCCGGATGGAATTGAACGCCGAGCATCCATGGATGGTCTTTGACTTCGGCTATCTCGCAAAGATGCCCGTCTTGCAGCACACCTGAAAGGACAAGGCCCTCTTTTTCACAGCGGTCTTTGTAGAGGTTGTTGAACTCCCAACGGTGCCTATGACGCTCAGAGATTTGTGTTGAGCCGTAGGCTTTTTCCGCTTTGGTTCCAGCCTTCACAAGACAGTTAAATGCACCGAGGCGCATCGTCCCGCCTAGGTTCGAAAGCCCCTTTTGCTCGCTTAACAAGGAGATCACAGGATGGGAGGTGTTCGGATCGATCTCGGTGGAGTTGGCATCTTTAAGGCCGAGCACATGCCGGGCAAATTCAACGCAGAGCACTTGCATTCCAAGACAGAGGCCGAAGTAAGGAATCTTCCTTTCTCGGCAGTACTTTGCGGTCATGATCTTTCCCATCCAGCCGCGTTCGCCAAATCCGCCGGGGACCAGATAGCCGTCGCAGCCTCCGATCACATTCTCGATATCGCCTTTTTCCAGGACTTTATCTGATTCGAAGCGGCGGATTTCGATTTCGACTTGGTTGGCGATCGCTGCGTGGTGGAGGGCTTCAAAGACCGACTTGTACGCATCTTGGTGCTGGAGGTATTTTCCAACGATGCCAACGATTACTTTCCCTTTTGGATTGCGCATGTTATGGAGCATCTTTTCCCAACGGGAAAGGTCGGCATTCGATTTAGGCAGATCGAGCATCTGGCAGATTTTATTGTCGAGCCCTTGCTTGTTCAGATTAATCGGCACTTCGTAAATGCTGAACGGTACATCGACAACATCGATGACTCCTTCTTTAGGAACGCTGCAGAATAGGCTGATCTTGTCTTTGATCTCTTCGCTTAAATTCTCTTCGCAGCGGCAGAGGATGAAGTCAGGTATGATCCCGATCTCTCTTAAGATCTGCACAGAGTGCTGCGTTGGCTTTGTTTTGACTTCTCCAGCCGTTTTTACAAAAGGGACGTAGGTCAGGTGGATGTTGATGCAGTCCTTCAGCCTTTCATACCGAAACTGGCGGATCGCTTCAAAGAAGGGGAGCGATTCGATGTCGCCGACGGTTCCGCCGATTTCGACAAGAACAACGTCTGTGTCCATTTGCTGTCTTGCGCAGGCCAAGATCCTCTGTTTGATCTCATCTGTGACGTGGGGGATGACCTGGACTGTTTTTCCCAAGTAGTCGCCGCGCCGCTCTCTTTTAATGACTGCATCGTAGATCTGGCCTGATGTGGCATTGGAAAGGGAGGAAATCGGGGAGTTGGTGTAGCGGTAATAGTGGCCTAAGTCCAAATCGGTCTCGGCGCCATCGTCGGTGACATAGACTTCCCCGTGTTGGAAGGGGTTCATGGTGCCTGGATCGACGTTCAGATAGGGATCAAGCTTGAGCATGGCTACTTTTAAGCCTCTGCTTTCGAGGAGCATAGCGATCGATGCAGCTGTCAGTCCTTTGCCAAGTGATGAAACGACCCCGCCGCTGATGAAGATGTATTTTGGCTGCAT
>JAFEGU010000069.1 GCA_018239725.1 Verrucomicrobiota bacterium
ACCAGCACTCTATTGCTAGAAGTAGATTTTGAATCTACCGCGTCTACCGATTCCGCCACATCGGCACAAAAGAAACAAAGCGCAAATGATAGTCTAAATCAGGTTAAACAGCAATAGACCTTTTGTATTAAAGAGGGGGGATTCCCCCTCTTTTCCTAGAGCAATTAGAGTGGATGATCTGTATCGAAGACCTTGAAATAATCCCCACTGTTCATGATGGCATTCAAGATGGCCGGTTCAAAACGAAGACCGCAAGGACCTGTGCCATCCGCGTTCATCAAAACTTGAAATAAAGTTTGATAAACCTGACGGCTGGCTCCTTTCTTGCAGAGATCGTTAAGAAGCATCTTAAAGCTATCTGGGCGGTTAACCTCTATTACAATTCCTTTCTCGCTTAAGGACTTTGTAAAACGGGCATAGACTTCCTGGACAAAATCATAACGGACAATCTTATCCTTAAAGACATGGTCCAAAGATTTTGCAAATAGGACGAATGGCTGCGGAACAGTTTGAGATACCCGCGCCATTGTTGTGAGGTTTTTATACGCCTGTTCGCCTGTCCCACCTACTAGCTCCCTTCTTTCCCGCATTTTGCGGCAGAACCAGCTGCACGCTTGAATTTCATCACGGAAAACGAGCTTGACATCGACCATGACTATCTCTTCGGCAACAACTTTTGGTTCGGGCAAGGCTAGGAAAATAACCTCTAGGTCATCATCTGAACCATCTTTTTTAGGAGCGAGGGCCTTTTTAGCAACCGGTTCATCATCAGTAGACCCTTCATTTTCCACATCGGAACTAGAGCCATCAACAACCCCATCAAATTGCGCGATTTTGGCGAGGACTTTCTGTTGAACAGAAGCAAAGTCTTGGCCAATCATGCGCGAAAGGGCAGCATATTGCTCTTTAATCCCCTCTGGACCAACCCCATCAGTAACGACCTCGTCGCCTGTTTCATCGTCAGCTGGAACTTGATCATAAGTCCGATAGATGAAGAAAACTGTTTTTTTTGCATTGCATAATGTCGAAGACACTGTTGCTAACTGATCCCTTAACTCTTCAAGAGTAGCTTTTTCAAAGGACCCATCAAGCAGCTTGTCTAGATCGGAGACGCCAGCAGAAAAAACGGTAATTGCCGTCTTTAGGGCTTGCGCTGCCATTTCCCGATTACAGTTCCAAGGATCAATACGTCCCAAGCTGATCGTTTTCAATGGAGATGCTAGAAAGCTTGAGTTAATCAAATTTCCTGCAAAATGTTTCGTTCCTGCATAAGCTTGATGGAACTTCGTTCCATAGGAGTTCATAGAGATCAAATAAGGATTGATAATCAGATTGGAGAGATCGGTTTCATATTTTGTCTGTAATTTTACATATGGAGCTGCTCCATAGCCATCTTTACGAGATTTAATCTCAGGCAATTGTCCGCTAAGACAACTATAGACTGACTTATAAACCGTAAGGGCATCCCCTTTAGGGAACTGAATTCCTGATTCTGCAGACATAATTTTTCTCCACTTGTAATTAGACCAACTAATTCAAAGCAAAACAATTTACACCAAAACAGCATTAAAAGCAGAATTCAAAAAAATATTAATTTATTTATAATAAATTCTAGACCAAACAAAAACAATGTGTATACTCAAGAAATCTCATTCATTTGTGTATAAGTTGAGATCTAGCTAAAGAGCCTTAGGATAGGGCGCTGCAACCATGCCCCCTAATTTAGCACAGCTCCCAAGTATACGTTCTAAGCAGATAAGCCTTCTTGTTTCCCGCTTATTTTGCTAATAAATTCTTTGGGGGTATTATCTAAGCATTTACAGCATTTGAATGCTCGAACAAAATTTGGAGGGTATTCGTCGATTTGGAGAGGTTAACGCACCCCTCCAAAACAGGAACGTTAGCTTTAACTATGAACTAAACGGTTTGAAAATGCTGCTAAAATAGCCCAAAATCGACTCAAGAAAAGCGGACCATTTAGACCACAGCCCCTTTAACAGGGAATCATCATCTTTTTCAATGATAGCTTCCTGTTTTTCAATTGATAGTTGAGGTTTAGGCAGGTCATTTGGCAAAGATAGGTCGGCGACTGATTGAGTGCTTTGCAAAGAGTAAGCAGGCGTATGGCTGCCTCCTCTATTTTCTGCACCGACAGAATTCTTGGGAGCTAATAGAGATCCTGTGGCTTGTTCCAATACGCCTCTTTGCGTAGCTGGAGGTTCTCCTGCAATATTTGCAACACCTGAAGAAGTAGCAAAAGACCCTGTGGGTAGACTCGCTGTTGGAAGAACGCCATCATCCATACTGCTACGCATCACCAGCTGTTTAGGAACGCCGCCTGAATGATCGGAGATTTGTTCTAAATCTGGAGGGACAAAACGATTAAAAATAGAATGAAGGTCCAGATCCGTTGTCTGGTCGGGAACAGTTGTCGAATACTTAACGCCCGACGTCCAAGTCTCAGCACGGAATTGCTTTAGCTCCCGAGCGGTTTCGTTCACTTGCGCCTTGAGCTTACTGACCTCTTGCCCCAGGGCATGTACATTCGATTGAAATCGGATTACGCTTTGCCCAAACGTTCGAGATTGCTCCTCTAAACAACCTACTGTGTCCAGTAGATTACGATTGATCTCCCTTGATGCCATGATGTCTTGGTTAATACTAGCTAACATTGCTTGCGCATGAGATAAAAATCGTTTTTCATCTCCTTGGGCAGTTTCCATTTTTTTGGCCATAAGGGCATTGCTTCTCTCCCATAAACATAACTGAAGAGGCAAGAACTTCATCTGATCTGAAGGATTTAATTGCATGGGATTAACAATCAGACTTTCACTTTCGCCCGACTTCAATACTTTTACAAAATGATAGATGTTATTCCCCTGTTGAGAACAAGCAGTTAAAACCCACATCCTACTGCCGTCAGTCATATCTATGCTGCTTAGTGGATCATCAGAAGAAAGCATATACTCATGGGAAGGCATATGCATGCCTGCATTTTGCAATCCTAACGAACTCTGTTTTTGTGTAATAGCTGTCATTTATCAACCTTTTTTCTAACTATTTCGCTTTAATTCAAAAAAAATTAATCAACAATCTTAGTGACCTGAAATAAGAAATGTGAATCTTTGACAAAAATCCATCCCACTATAACTCTGTATAACCATTTGAGAGTTTGAACGGTCTTCCTCGCGAGACTCCCGCTCCCGCGCCAATTCCAATCTCACATTAGCAAGTTCCTGTTGCAAATTAATAAGTTCCAAATGCCTTTGGGACAATTGCCGTTGTGCTACAGCTAATTCTTGCTGAGCAGTATCAAGC
>JAFEGU010000006.1 GCA_018239725.1 Verrucomicrobiota bacterium
GCCGTGCTCCTTAAATAAACTTTGTTCGTAAGCAAAAATGGGATTGAAAAATATCCTTGTAAAGACAATAAATTTAGGATGAGATATTTTAGTAACGTCGACCTGATTAAGGGTCGAGCGAAACCATGGAGTGTCATAGGGCCAATGGAAACTGGAAAAGATAAAGTAAAGAAGATCTGCGACGTTCTTCGAAGGGAAACTCTCGAACCGGCCAAAAAACAAGCAGAGGAGACAATCTCTACGGCAAGGCAAGACGCCGAAAGGATGATCGAAGAGGCTCGTTTGACGATCCAGCGAATGGAATATGAGGCCAAGCAAGAGATTGAGCGGCAGAAGACCGTTTTCCAGTCCTCACTTTCCCAAGCTTGCAAACAAGCTGTTGAAGCGCTTAGGCAAAGCATTGAAGACAAGTTGTTCAATCCCGAGCTGATGCGCCTGATCAGCGAACAGACGCAAGACCCGCAGCTTTTAGCGCAGCTTGTCAAGGCTGTTGTGAGTGCAGTTGAAAAAGAGGGGCTTGAGGCGAACTTGACTGTTTATATTCCTGCAGCCGTTCCTGCTAAATCGATCAATGCCCTTTTAGGGGCCGAGATTCTGGAGCGCCTTAAGGAAAAAAGCGTTCTGATCGGACCGCTCACTGGAGGGATCGAGGTCAAACTGCACAAAGAAAATATCACTGTGGATATTTCCGATGCCGCATTGAAAGAGATCATTGCTGCCTATATCCGCAAGGACTTCCGCGAGCTGTTTTTCGGAAAAAATTAGAAGGTTTGGGCTCTAATGGGTAATTATTATTTTTTGGCGCCTTCTTTGCCTCCGCTGCTGTTGCGCGATAAGCCCGACATCACTTTTGAAGAGCTGAAGGTGCGGCTCGCTGTCAACCTCGACAAAAGCGACCTGCTCCTGGCTCGGACCCTGATGCGGTTTACCGATATTTGCAATATCCGCAATTTGTTTATGGAGGAGCCGATCGACTCGCGGGGAACGATGTCGGAAAAGGAGCTTGACGAGGCATTGCTTGTCCGTGCAGGTTTACCCGATTACGTGTTTGAATTTCTCGACGAGTTTGAGAAAACCCAGGACAGGATCCGCCAATTTTCAGCCCTGATGGCGCGGTTTTTTCAGGAAGAGATCCCTAAGCTCAAGGGTTTTTTGAAAAAGTATTTCACGTTCGAAAGGGAGTGGAGGCTTGTCTTAGTTGGAATCCGCGCCAAACAGCTCGGCAGGGATCTTGCTAGAGAACTGCAGTTTGAAGACTTTGCCGATCCGTTCGTCGCGCAGATCTTGGCGCAAAAAGATGCCGACCGGTATGAGCCGCCCATGGAGTACAGCGAACTGAGCGAGCTGATCGTTGCGACATACCCTGACGCGTGGGAGCAGCACAAGGCCTTTGCGGAGTACCGGTTTAAAAAAGTTGAAGAAATGGCGGAAGATTCCCTATTTTCTATCGATGTTATTTTAGCTTATATGGCACGCTTGATGATCATCGAACAGTACAATGAGCTTGATGAAGAAAAAGGACAAATGATCTTAGAGACTTTTGTCCATAAGTAAGCTTACTCGCATACACCACAATTGAGTTGAAGGATGAACGAAACACCAAATTATAGTTCTAAGAAGATCGCGACAGGCCGCATGATCAAAGCATTCGGGAACTTGCTGCAAGTTGAATTTGAAGGAGACATCCGGCAAGGAGAGGTCTGCATGGTCCGCCTCGGCGGCGGGACTTCCCTGAAGGCAGAGGTCATTGAAATTGTTGGCAACAC
>JAFEGU010000070.1 GCA_018239725.1 Verrucomicrobiota bacterium
AGAGCTGCCATCATTTGCAGACGGTATTCCAAAGGGATAATCGGACGCAAGGGACTTTTATACGTCTGGATCGATCGGTCTGTATTTAATCCCACAATCAACACATCGGCTTGCAGTGAAGCTTGATAGATCATCTCGAGATGCCCTGCATGCATCAGGTCGAACGAGCCATTGAGAGTAGCGATCGTCTTGCCTTGACCTTTGATTTCCTTCACTTTTTGTTCAAGCTCGGAAGGATCAATGTATTTGGCCCGGACCGCTTCTGAAAAGCGCTCAGCTGACAACATGCGGCTCATGTCATTTCCTCTTAGACTTTGGAAAAGCAATCTGAAACACTTCATCAAAGTGGGTCACAAAGTGGGCTTTGATCCCTTTTTTGATATAGGCAGGCAGCTCGTCGTAATCCCTCTGGTTGTCTTGCGGGAAAATAAGCACTTTTGCTCCTGAGCGTTTTGCTGCGATCAGCTTCTCCTTTACCCCTCCGATCGGAAGAATTTTCCCTGTTAGGGTCAACTCCCCTGTCATCCCTAAGTCTTCGATCACAGGCTCGTTGCGGAGCAATGAAAGCAATGCTGTCGTCATGGTGATACCAGCAGACGGCCCATCTTTAGGGGTTGCTCCTTCCGGGATATGCAAATGCACTTGGCATTTTTCGAAAAACGGAATGTTTGGAGCATAGTCGGCAAGCCTGCTGTATAGGTAGGTCCATGCAATCTGGGAGGATTCTTTCATCACATCGCCGGCTTGCCCGGTCAGCTTCATCTCCATCTTTTCTGCAGGGACTTTGATCGCTTCCACGTACAAGGTAGCTCCGCCAAGAGACGTCCAAGCAAGACCCATGCACACGCCAACTGGAGTCCGTTCATAATAACGGTCCGTTGTGAAGATCGGCTTGCCTAAAAACTTTTGAAGGTTCTTTTCACTGACAAGCTGCTTTTCAAATTTGGCCTTCGACTTCCCTTTTTTCTCATTGGCATCGACAACTTGGACCGCTACTTTCCGCAAAATCTTCTTGATGTGGTTCTCCAAACTTCTCACGCCTGACTCGCGTGCATAGCCGTTGATGATATGGGATAGAGCTCCTCTAGTAAAGTCGGTATCGGATGTTTTCAGGCCCATCGATTTCCGGTTGCGCGGAATGAGGTACTTTTGCGCAATCTGGACTTTTTCTTCGAGGATGTAGCCAGAGAGGCGCAGCACGTCCATCCTGTCCTTAAGCGGCTCAGGGATCGTGTCTAAAACGTTAGCTGTCACAATAAACAGAATGTTCGACAAGTCGCAGCGCACATCAAGGTAGTGGTCAAGAAAGTCTTTGTTCTGTTCCGGATCGAGCACCTCAAGAAGCGCAGAAGCCGGATCGCCATGATAGCTTGACACCATCTTGTCCACTTCATCGAGCATGATCACAGGGTCCATTGTTTGGGTGAACTTGAGGGCCTGGATCATTTTGCCAGGCATAGCGCCGATATAAGTTCGGCGGTGGCCTTTGATCTCCGCTTCATCGCGCATGCCGCCTACAGAAAATCGGTAGAACGGGCGATTGAGGGCCCTTGCGATGCTCTTGCCGATGCTCGTCTTTCCAACTCCAGGAGGGCCGACAAGGCAGATGATGTTCCCTTTGACGCCGCCCGAAAGTTTGCCGACAGCGATGAACTCCAAGATCCGCTCTTTGATGTCGTTCAATCCGTAGTGGTCTTCTTCCAAGACTTTTTTCGCAAACTGGATATCGACCCCCTCGCTTGCGCCTGTGCTGAACATCCCCCATGGGACCGTTGTGAGCCAATCGAGATAGTTTCTGCAAACAGCATATTCGGCAGATTGAACTTCCAAGACGCTTAATTTATCCATTTCTTCTGTAATGACAGTCTGAACGTCAACGGGAACTTTCCGTTTCTTTAAGCGGGTCTCGAATTTTTCCAGATCGCATGTCTTGTCATCTTTTTCCAAGCCCAGCTCTTTTTTGATCGTCTTGAGCTGTTCGCGCAAAAAGAACTCGCGCTGCGTTTTCGAGATCGTCGCTTCGATCTTCTGGTTGATGCTGTTCTGGAGCTTGCTTAAGTCCAATTCCTTCTTCAAGAGGACAAGTGCTTTATCGATCCTTCCTTGAAGATCGAAAGTTTCCAGGACATCCTGCAGCTCTTCGCGGCTAGCTGTTGTCAAGGCAACGGCGAAATCGGCAAGTTTTCCCGGCTCGGTAAAGTCGGAATGGCCAAGGAATATTTGGAGCTCTTCTTTGAATAGCGGGTTCAACTTCAATAGTTCTTTGATGGTCGTGATGATGCTGATCGAATATGCCTTGAGCTCTTTAGACAGCTTGCTGCTCTGGTCGTCATGGTAGGTGATCTGGGCCTTTAGGAATTTTCCTGCTTTAACAGGCTTTTTGATCGAGATCCTCTTTTCCATGTTCAATACAACTTGGGCTCCGCCCTGCTCCATGGGAATAATCCGCAAGATCCGAGCAAGGACGCCTACTTGGTACAGATCTTTCATCGGGATCTTGTAGATATTTTCATCTTCCTCACGGGTCAAAAACAAACCTAAAAACTTGTGTTCCGATTTTGCGACCGTCTTCAACACTTCATAAAAAGCGCCGGGCTCGATCACGATCGGGGCGGCCATTCCTGGGAAAAAGGGACGGCGGCTTAAAGGGACGACAAAAACTTGATTGGGAAATTCAATCTGACTTTTGGGCTGTTCGGAATTGGCCGACTTCTGCACTGCTTCCACTAGGGCTTCTTCGATTTCCTCGTCAGGCAATTGATTCTCTTTATCGTTGTTCAAAGGAGGTCTCCTCAATAGAATTGAAGGCTGGATCCATTATCCTAGCCTCTAAAACAGGACTCTAAAAGCAAACAACTCTACCACCTCTTATATAATTGTGCAACCAACTCGCCCTTGAAAACAGGAGACAGGATATTAAAAACATTTTTTCAGCAATTAAGCAGCGCCTCTTAATCACAAGTCGGGGGTTCAGGAATGCACTTCGCGTCTCCGCAGCTCCCAGCTGCCCGGCTCGCGCCGCAAAGGCACTTCACCTGCTATGCACTTCAAAGGTCCACTGGACCTTCTTTGTGTCTCCGCAGTCCTTGAAAAAGGCTCTTGCAACCATAGTTTTTTTTGATTTTCTGCGAAAGAGTATGAAGTTGCATATTCTGATAAAACGCGCTATCATCGCTATCCTGTTTAAAGGCTGAAATCACATGGAGAATAGCTTTTGATGCATAACCGGTTGATCATCGACACCAGTTCAGAACACACCATCATGGGCATCGCCCAAGGTCAAAAGGTCTTGGCATCCCATATTTCCCCTCACGCCAACCAGCTTTCCCAATCCTTAATGCCTGCCCTGCAAACGCTTCTTTTGGAGGCAGAACTGAAGTTGGACCAACTCGATGAAATCGGTGTCGGTATTGGACCTGGCTCTTACACGGGCACCCGAGTTGGGGTCGCCGTAGCAAAAAGCTTGCACTTTGCCCTAAAAAAACCCAAGTTGACGGGGTTTTGCTCGCTCCTGAGCTTTGTCCCTTGGGTTGAAGGATCATTTGCTTGCGTCATGCCTTCTAAAACCGGCGATTTTTATCTGCTTAAAGGGATCCGATTCAATAATACTCTTACTTGCTCCCAATCTGCCCTCATCGATATCGACACGCTGACCGAAGAGCTTAAAGGAACTGGCGTCCTGATCGGCAAGCCCCTTAAGGAAATCCAATCCCGATTTGCCGATTTCCTCTTCCAATGGAATCCTCCCCAGCCAACTCTGGAACCGATCCTAGCCTACCTATCTTCTCCGGAAGATCCAGGCTTAAGTCCTCGGCTCGACCTCATCTATCTGCATAAACCATAGCCCTCTTATCATTTTCGTTTGAAAAATATCCCTCTCTTTCCTAAGATTGAATCCACATATTGAATAAACCTTTTTTGCTACTAAAAATCAGGAAATGCATTCATGCCAAGCGTAAAAGTCCGAACAGGCGAACCTATTGATAAGGCCTTGAGAGCTCTCAAAAAGAAGCTTGATAAAGAAGGAATCATGAAATCTGCAAAAGCACACCGCTTTTACGATAAGCCTTCTGTAAAAAGCCGCGCTAAATCTAAAGCAGCCCTCAAGTACAAAAAAACAAAACCTAAAAGTTTTGGCTATTAATTCTTAAGAAATGCTACCGAACGCTCTACATGGGACAACGGTAGCATTTTAATTTTAGCACTCCTGCTTAATGATTGCTAAAATCGTCTTGTTTAAAACATCCCCTCCTGCTATCTTTTAAGGTATCTACAACAACTGATTTTATCCCTTATGAGCGACTATTACGAAGTATTAGGCCTTGCGCGCGGCGCAAGCCAAGATGAGATTAAAAAGGCTTATCGCAAAAGCGCCCTTAAATACCATCCCGACCGCAACCCGGGGGATGCTCAAGCCGAGAAAAAATTCAAAGAGATCTCAGAAGCCTACGAAGTCCTCAGCGATGAAAAGAAAAGACAGATCTACGATCAATATGGTGCTGATGCTTTGCGCGGAGGCGGCATGGGCGGAGGTCCTGGCGCCCCCGGCGGATTCTCTTCCATGGAAGAAGCTCTGCGCACCTTCATGGGTGCCTTTGGCGGCGGTGGCGGAGGCATGGGTTCAGGCGGCGACTCGATCTTCGATTCATTCTTCGGGTTCGACAGCGAGGCGGAATCTGCCGCACAGCAAGGCGCTAGCAAGAAAATGAACCTTACCATCTCTTTTGAAGAGGCGATGAAAGGGGTCGAAAAAGAGGTTCTGCTCAACAATTTTGTCCATTGCTCGACATGCGACGGAAGAGGTGCAAAGTCGGCTGCTGGCATAAAAAAATGCTCCCGCTGCCGAGGTTCAGGGCAAGTCCATCAAAGCCGGGGCTTCTTCAGCATGACAAGCGTCTGCCCGCAATGTTACGGCAAAGGGAAAATGGTCTCCGATCCTTGCGGCGATTGCCACGGATCGGGCCGAGTTAAGAAAAAAGAGCCTCTGATTATCAAGATCCCTGCGGGAATTGATACTGGGATGCGTTTAAGAATGTCTGGACACGGCGACGTCGGAGAGCAAGGCGGTCCTCCAGGAGACCTCTATATTTTCATCTCTGTTGAGCCCCATTCGATCTTTCAGCGCGAAGGCGATGACATCATCGTCGAACTGCCGATCGGCTTTTCAGAAGCTGCTCTTGGCTGCAAGAAAGAACTGCCAACACCTCTTGGGAACACATGCCGCATCACTATTCCTGAGGGAACCCAGCACGGGAAAGTCTTGCGTGTTAAAAGCGAAGGAGCTCCCAATGTCCACGGCCACGGCAAAGGAGACCTTCTCATCAAGATCATCGTTGAAACGCCTGTAGGCCTTACGGAAAAGCAAAAAGAGCTCTTACGTGAATTTGGCGAAACGGAAGGCGACCACAATTCTCCGCGCAAGCGCAGCTTTTTCGATAAATTGAAGGTTTTTTTTTCTCTCTAGTTAAATCTCTAAGGACTTCGATCCCTGCTAAGCATCCGCAAGATCGAAGTTCTAGAGGACTTCATTTGTAACTGCCTCTATAGAGCGAGTTGCAAAATTCGCTCGATCAAACTTCACGACTCAACAGTGAGAACAATTTTCCCACAGTGCTGGCTTGATTCCATCAACTTATGCGCATCTGGGGCATTGGCAAGTGGAAATGTTGCTGTGACGACCGTTTTCAAAGTCCGTTTTTCAAAAAGAGGCCATACGCGGCTCAGCAACTCTTGAGCGATTTTTGCTTTTGCTTCTGAAGACTGCGCCCTCAACGTTGACCCTAGAACTGTCAAACGCTTAAACATTAAGCGGCTTAAATCAAGGACCGCCTCGCCTCCTCGCATACGCGCAACCTGGATAAGGCGCCCCTCCTCTTTTAGAAGAAGAAAGTTCTTCTCAAAATACTGCCCGCCAACAATGTCAAGGACGAGATCGACTCCTTTATTCTTTAACACTGCGAAAAAGTCCTGCTCTTTATAGTTGATGATCTCATCGGCCATCAGAGACTTGCAGAACGCCATTTTGTCAGCATTGCCAACTGTGGTTGCAACATGCCCGCCAAACGCCTTAGCAAGTTGAATTGCACACGAGCCAATGCCGCTGGAACCACCATGGACCAAAATCGACTCTCCAGATTTAAACCGTCCCCTCATGAACAGATTGCCCCAAACAGTAAAGTAGGCCTCCGGGATAGAGGCTGCATCGACGAAATCCAATCCTTTCGGCAATGGAAGGCACTGACCTGCAGGAACTGCGCAATATTCCGCATATCCGCCGCCATTAGACAGGGCGCACACAGCATCGCCCACTTTCCAATTCGCAACCTCATGGCCGACTTGAGCGACGATTCCTGCAACTTCCAATCCCATGATGGGACTGGCTCCCGCAGGAGGCGGATAATGGCCTTCTCTTTGGTAAAGATCAGGCCGATTGACGCCTGCAGCTTTTACTTGGATCAGAATTTCATTCGAGCCTAGTTGCGGTACAGGCCCTTCATTAACAAACATCACATCTGGCGGTCCAGGTGATTTACACTCAATATAACGCATGTTGGTTCCTAATTAAGACACAGAGAGCTCACTTGCTTTCTGCGCCGTTTGCGCTGCAACCTATGTCTCTGTTCACTAAAACCATCTTCGCTCGAATCAAGAAAAATTAAAATAAGATTTATAATTTTAACAGCTCTTAAGGCTCGCAAGTGCAAATTAATTATTTTAATCATTTAAAAGAAAATACATGCATTATTAGAACAAAAAATTTACAATAAAATATGTGCGATTGTGCTAACATTAATTAGACACCAATATTTCACAGGACTATTATGGCAGCTTTAATTTGCGATTTTTTTGCCGAAATAAAAGCCAATTGGGCATGGCTCGTTACATCGGATAAAAAAGGCAATCCTGGAAAAAATCCCAAAATAGCAGCTTCCTTAGCATCCAAAATTTATGAGAATACCATCCATGCCGATCTCCCTTTTATCCTCCTAGGTCCTGATTGCATCAGGCGGATCCCCGAACTTGCAAGCAATTTTGGACTTTGTACAAGCAAGAATGCAGGTTCCATCTTGGGAGAGCGACAATGGTCTCTGTTGATTAACGATGTCTTCATGATGGGCGGAATCCATAGTCGCAAAGACGTTCTGCTTTTCCTTAAAACGGACATTAAACGGAATATGATTTGGAATGATGCATCATGCAGTTTGACAACATTAGGAAGAGAACTTGCAATTTTGCAGTTTGCAGGCTTTAAACGTGGAGAGACTCTTTGCGAGAAAGAAGTTGTTTTCCATCTCCCGGAAGACGCTTCTGATCCTGATCACATTACACTTCTCCTGATATGGTCTCATTTGAAACAAATACGCGACCCCGAAGCTATTCTGGCATTTGTGAACGAGAGCGAGTGCATGGGAACTATTTCTTCTTGATCCTGCAAAGAAAGCACCTGACTGAACATATTATAAATCCACATGTGGAAGAGGGGGAACGATCCCCTTCCACAATTCACTTCATTCTTTAGGGCAGGTTGTGCTCTTGAGGTTCCGGAGATCGAGTAAATCTTAAAGAAACAGCAGAATCAATGAATTCCAAAATGGGATCGATCGATCTGACTCCCTTAATTGCTTCTCGATATGTTTCAATCGGCACCAAATCTTCCCCGCGCCCAGTTGGAGGCACAAACGTATAACCTTGTTTTGTTTTATAAGCCGAATATCCGGAGAATTTGATCATGAGCAGCTCTCTTCCCAAAGCCCTAGGACGCTTGTTCTTATCGTCCCATAAGAGCTCATGGTCAATCGACTTAAGACCTACGTGAAAGTCCTTGCCAGCCCCTATAGCGCCGTAAATAAAACAGTCATTGAGGAACACATACCAGTTGGCAGAGTTGATAATTGCCCCTTCTCTAAAGTGGGTGTTTAATATCTTTCTCATGTCCTTAGGCTTTAGACCTGGAAATACTTTTTTGAATGCTGCTTCAACATCTTTTTGAGCCATAGATGCAGGCTCAACAGCGATCGTGCCGAAATTTAGAGCTGCTTCAGCGTCGTCGCGAATAGCATCTGTGCCCAAAACGATAAAAGGAAGACGCTGACTCGCAGCAGCTTGCATTGCCGCTAACCAATCTTGAGCTGCTGTTTTAGGCATGATCTTTGCGCCTAACTTTTTACTTTCATTGCAAACCTCGGCATATGAATTCCCCGACCTAAGCTGCTCTAAAGTATAGTCATGAGCTGGGATTGGGCTGAGTATTTGTGGTGATGCTGCCATTATTGCTCCTCTCTTTTATTTTCATTATTATTAAAACCAATGCGACACTAAGAAATTATAACACAATTTTAATATAAAATCAAACTTGAGATTCCAAGCATTATTGTACTACAAAAATATTAATAATAAATTAAGAGTAAAAAAAGCATTTAATTAATTCAAATCGCTATAATACAAGGCATTTCGCGAAATGTAGTATTTTTTTTAAAATGAGAGATCCTTGATCCTTAGAGCCTATCCGCAATGTAGGGAAAAATGGTGGGAGATGGTTTTGAGATGATTTTTGTGTTTTTCGACGAGGCAATATTACTCATATTTCTAAGGAGAAAACCACGAAAAGCACTCCGAAGATCCCCCATTTTTTTCTCTACATTGCGGATAGGCTCAAGCACTTGGATTTTTAACCCGCGCTTCAAGAGGGAACGAAAGCTTTCTGAAAGATGGCAAAAAAATCAGCTTGATGCCACGATTCGATTGAGTTCGACTTTGTAGATGTTTGGTCCGAGCGCCTCGAAACCAAATAGACGAGGCTGCGGAGACACGAGAAGACCCGGAGGGCCTTTGCAGTGAGTAGTAGGTGAAGCGGGCTTGGCCGCAAACTGGGAAGCGAGGAGTGGGTGAAGTGCTTTTGAGCACGAACCGGGCAGTGCGGAGCAGGTGCAGCAGCCTTGGCTGCAAACCGGCCAGATCAAAAAATGTGCAAAGTCGAGTAGAACACCGATAAAGAGTTCTGTGCCATGCACCTAGATTCGATATCAACCTTTCAACCAAGCCGACTTCCTATCCGTCTGCCTTCAAAACGACGCTTTCAAATGAGCTTGGACAAGGCAAAAGCGGTAATCGAGCAGTTCAATGTCCTGCTCGCAAAACATCCTATCGCCAAAGAATTGACCACATTTTTGTCTGCCCACGAGGCAATCGATTCATTAGGTTCGCAACACATTAAAGCTTCTGTTGAAGATATCCTTATCGACAGCATCATAGGTAAAAAAACTGAAAGAGAGCCTGTTCTAGACTATCTCAAAGCTTATAAGAAAGCTTCAAAGCAAATTCGCAAATCTTCCATTGACCACCCTTTTTTTTTCGAAATGCATGCAATCATCAAAGGATTGCCAAAATACGAGCGCCGGTATCGATCCCTGCAAAACTGGATCGGACCTGAAGGAGGTCCAGCTGAAAAAGCGTATTTCTTTCCTCCAGCTCCAGCAACTGTCGCCTCTTACATGTCGAATCTGATCACGTATTGGAACAAGAAGGAAAAAGAGCCGCTCATCCAATTGGCAATCCTATTCGCACAGCTTCTGATCATCCATCCTTTCATGGATGGGAACGGACGGATTGCCCGTCTATCAATTCCTCATTTTCTTTTTCAGAAAGGAGAAATGACAGAGCCCATCTTTTTCTTAAGCCGCTATTTCAAACGGCACCGGCTAGCTTATTTTCAAAATCTGTTTGCGATCACATCGGATGGCCGCTGGGACCTTTGGATCCAATTCTTTTTGAAGGGAGTTCATGAACAGGGAGTAAGAGATCTCAAAATTCTCAAAAGGCTACACCTTCTGTATACGACTTTACAAGACATGCTTGCATTGGAATGGTCTTTTACGAAAACAAAACAGGTCCTCCTCTTTCTCTTCCAACATCCTATCTTCATAAGGGAAATGCCTTTGCCAAAACTTGGCCGCTCTCAGCAAGAGATCGATCTCATAATCGACTATTTACAGAAGAAAAAAATCCTTAAATTGATCCGGCGCCAAGGAAGATCATTCTTAATTTTTACGCCGCTCCTTCGCAAAAAAAAACCTCGAAAGAGCTAATGCAACTTTCGAGGTCGATGAGTTTTCATTTCAAGATAAAACTCTAGCAAGCTCCCATTTGGCCAGTTCCGCCTGTTGAGCTTCTTTTCATCATGGCAGCAGAAGGTTTTTTTCTCTTTGCTGTTTTCTTTGTACTTTTTTTCGCAGTGCTTTTCTTTGCCGTTTTTTTCTTTGCTACTTTCTTCACTGTCTTTTTCTTTGCAGTTTTCTTCTTTGCAGCCTTTCTCTTTTTGGCCATCTTTCCCTCCTTTGGGTTTTATGGACAGCAACTCAACTTAAATGCAGCTTTGGAGTTATCTCTACTCATGCATATTTTTATTATTAAAATTTTTATTCAATTATGAGCAAAGATTTTATTTTGCTCGACTTAAGTCCTGTCATCAATTCAGGTTTCGTCGAGTTTTTGGATTATTTCGAACCGAAACATCGATAGAAATTGAATTAACGAAAAGCTCTAAGAGAGTAAGCGGCTCGCTTCTTTATACGTTAACTTGCTCATGCGAGAAGCATGTTCAGAGAGGAATTGAGAGACAGAACTTGGCGCTGATTTCGAATATTCGCGCAAAGCCCAGCCGATCCCTTTACGGATGAAAAAATTGTTTTCGTGCATCCTTTTTTCGCAATAGGAAAACAACCTCTGCTCTTCCGTTTCTTTTTTCCATTTCAATTGAAAGATCAAGGCCGTACGCCGAATCCATAAAAACTCGTCATCGATCCACGCATCGATGGAAGAAAGAAGGCTGCGGTGATGTAATACAAGTTTTCCAACGACATTGGCAGCAATGGAATCCACAGTGTCCCACCAAGCATTTGCACGAATGAGGTCTTCGAGAAAAGACAGATCGGAAGGTTCGAGTTTTTTCCAATGTTTGACGAGCAGATCTAAAGCGGCGTAATGCAGCTCCCGTTGCGGCTTATTCCAAAGAAGACGGACCGCTTCCAACAATTCAGTTCGAGAAATATGACTGCATTGGTTGATCAGATCCTTCTGCAGTTCGGAACGCTTTGGCTTAGGCAGGCCAAAGAAAGGAAATTGGTTTAAAAGATAAGCAGACTGCTTCTGCGCAGAGATAGGATCTGCCTGTTCTGTAAAAACGGACTCGATCTGTCCTAACCATTTTGGCAAATCCATGAGCACCTTTTTGCAATGATCATTCAAAGTATGGAGATATAGAGGTCGACTTCGGCATCGCGCACAGCTTTGCTGCGCTGATCGTAGATCTCAAAGTCTGCACGAAATGCTCGGGTATGGGGAAAGTCGTGCGACCAAATGTATTCCCATGCAGATGGAACAGCATACGGGAGAGGTCCTTTTGCTGTCATCACAGCATATTTGCTTGCGGGAACTGTGATTGATACGAGCCCTGGAGGCAGCGGTTGCTTGACTTCAGCTTCAACGCCGAGCAACATCGAGTAGTACCCTTGTTCATCATAGTCGGAATAGACCGCATAGACAATTTCAGGCCGTGCAACAGAAGGGATCTTTTTGATGATGTTATCATGGTAAAACTTCTGCCAAAAAGCTGGTATTCTGTTCAACGCATCTCCATTTTGGTTCGTTGTCCTCATGTCGATGCCAACAATCGTAAATGCTTTTTTGTCTCTGACCGCTAACTGCATAGTTTTACTACCCCATTTCTTCGCATCTTAGTCTCTTTAAAAAAATAATAAAATTAAAAATCGCATCACCTTGACACAGAAACATAAACAATTAACAACAAACAACTTGCGAATTAATAATTAAAACATCAATCAACAAAAACAATTGTCAATTATTTAGTAGCATTTTTAATAAAAATTATATATAATATTAATAGCTTATAATAAAATTAATAGGAATCAAATGGCATCATCTTCCTACGCCCCTCTTTTAGACTCGTCCTCTGACACGAGATCTCTCGACCTCTCCGCATCCTCCACTCTCCCCAGAACGGAGGGGATCGATTATTTATCAAAAAAAGCGGCCCTTTACATGCTCAAAGGAGCTGCGGCACTGTTCTACATCCCAGCCATGATCCCCATGGGAATCCCAAAAATGATCTCATACTGTTACAACAAAGAACTCAATGATGATATCCGAGCTGCGCGGCTCACCTCATTGCAACAGGGATTTTCAGTTAGCTTAAAAGGAAATGAAAGTTTAGAGGGTGTGAAGCTCCAAACTGAAAAGCCCTTCACTGCGTGGAGTAAAGATCGTTTAAGCAGCATCTGCTACGGCCAGTTGCTTCCTCCAAGAACCCAAACGGAGGGGCGAAGAGCCTCTGATCTGCAACGTCGAGAGACTCAAACCCAGGTCAAAGCATACATCGATCGGGTTTTTGACATTAAAGAGGCGATTTTTACAGGAAAAGATCCCGATGCGATCCGTTCGATGATTCATGAGGCGATGTCCACAGCAGTCTATCAACAACTCAAAAACCATACTCAAAATCCAGCAATTGAAATCTTGCAAGTCCTTGCAGTAAGAGACCTGTGTACTGACGGTAGAGGAGCATTGTTGAACTACGGCCGCAAAGTCTTAGGGGAACTGCCCAAAGAAGAATTTTCGTGGGGAGAGCTTGCCACCCTTTTAGATCATCAAGCAGGCGATTGCCTCGCATTCCAAAGAAATGGGATCGGATCGACGATCATTTGGGGGATTGCCCATCCTTTTGAAGCGCTCCATTGCACCGAATCCAGCTGGTTTCCTCTAGAGTTCAACGGTCATCAAGGCAATCCTAATTTTTCCGGATACGATTTTCAGCTCAACGTCGACGGCGAAGAGAAAGAAATGCACTTCTACTATGGACCTGGTCCCACTGGAGACCTTCTCTACAACGACGGCGTTTTGATTTGGATGGACAAACAAGGTGTTTCAGTACACGAACTGCGCCAGAACTTCCAAAACATGCACCATGAGCCCGAAGCAATGCGCATTTTTGAAATGCTCAGGTATGAGCAAGAACACCCCGACTCGATGCGGCTTCTATCGACAAGCTTTGATACAGAAGCTATGGATATGCCCCAAAGCTTTATTACAAGTCCCTTTACTCCTCAAGCTTTCATGCTCCTCTATGCAAAATATACCATGTCTGAACTTGGGATCGACGATACTGCCAGATCGATCGATGAGATCACTGATGATAAAACAAGGCACGTTGAGGGAGATCACAGGGAAGATAATGGCTACTATGTCGGTAAAAAGGTCATGTCATCGCTTCATTTTAAAGATGCGATCAAAACCTCTGAAAAAATCTATGTCAATCTTCAAGAAAAGGGTGTCAGAGACCAAATTGCAGTTGCACATTCCCATTGGTCGAATCTAATGGCATTAGGAGAAAAAGGAAAACAGCGCTTAGGAAGGATGATGCAGCTGGGAACCCATGCGGTCGTCTCTGTCGGCGCTGTCGTCTCCTCTCTTAATGAGATCTGCGGCAAGGAAGAGCTCGAACAAGTCTTTGAAGACAAACTGCACCAAGACATGGTAGCAAGCCGTGTCAGCGGCGCATGCAAACAAGACATCGACCGCGCTGTTGTCGAAAACGTTGCGCTGCGATTATATTTCCGGCTTCTTAATGATCCATCCCCTTTGACCAAGGATGAGATCTATTCGATCGTTGGCGCAGTCATTGGACGCGCTAGGATCGTAGAAGGCCGACTCCTGCAATGGAAGCGCTATGAGATCCTGAGCGACCTCTTGCATTTTGTTAATGACCAGGAAGGGCAGGAGATTGTAAGAAATCACTTAAAGGCCTATGCGCAAGGAGTTCTGGTCCCCTCGCCGGTTCCATCGCCGCATTATCTTACAGAAGATGAAGAACTTTCCTTCTTTGAGGGAGATGAATCTTCCGATGAAGTGGAATTCTTTTTTCCAGCAACGGAGCTGCTTGCGCACCTACAGGAATAGGTCAAAGAAGGAAGTAAAAATAATTTTTTACACCTCCCCAACTTGATCAGTTCCTTGAGAATAATGCGCTGACCCTGTAATTTCCATAGAGAGGCAATTGCAAAACTGCCTCTAGAGGAATCCACAACGGTCTGCCATGCCCGCTTTTATTGAAATAGACGCCCTTTCAAAATCCTACACCCAAGACCAGCGGACGATCTACGCCCTGCAGCAGGTCAGCCTGCAAATCGAAAAAGGGGATATTTATGGGATCATCGGCTTAAGCGGGGCCGGGAAGTCAACGCTGATCCGCTGCCTTTCCAGCCTTGTTCCTCCCACAGCAGGACGGATCTTGTTTTCCGGGGAAGACCTTGCTGCAATGGGCAAAGGGCAGCTGCGGGCCTTCCGCCATAAGATCGGGATGATCTTCCAACACTTTAATCTCTTAAGCTCCAGGACAGTAGCGGAAAATGTCGAATACCCCCTGGAAATCGCTAAGATCCCGCAGCAAGAAAGGGCTGCACGGATCGAGACCTTGCTCAAGCTTGTAGGCCTTTCTGAAAAAAAGGATGCCTATCCATCCCAGTTGAGCGGAGGAGAAAAGCAAAGGGTGGGGATCGCTAGAGCCTTGGCCAACCATCCCAATGTTTTGCTCTGCGATGAGGCAACCTCTGCCCTTGATCCAAAAACGACGAGAGAAATTTTATCCCTTCTTAAAACAATCCACCAGAAATTGGGGATCACGATCGTCCTTATCACTCACGAAATGGATGTGATCAAATCGATTTGCAATAAGGTCGCTGTCATTGAAAAAGGGCGAAT
>JAFEGU010000071.1 GCA_018239725.1 Verrucomicrobiota bacterium
AAGAAGAAATTTGCTGAAGAAGATGCATCCGGCTACAGAATTGATATCGTTGGAAGAAATGTCCAAGTGACTGAGCCGATGAAAAATTATGCTTGGGACAAACTCTCCAAAATTGAGCGCTTTCATAACCACATCATGCATGTCCATGTGACGTTGGACATCCAAAAACTAGAGCACATCTGCATTTTGATGCTTAAAATCGACCATATCCAGATCAAAGCGCAGGCTAGCAGCACCGACATGTATGTTTCGATCGATAAGGCGGTCGATCGTTTGCAGAACCTTCTTCGCCGCTACAAAAGCAGGATCCAAGACCATCATAGAAAAGCACTTTCTATCGTTGATATGCAGGTCAATGTTTTAAAGAAGCCGATTGACGAGATTGCAGAGATCAATGCGGAGATCGAGCACGAGTCCAAGCGGATGAAGGATATGGCTTTGACTCCTCCTCAATTAATCGGATCGGAAACAAAACCTTTAAAGACTCTGACTGTCGATGAAGCTCTGATGAAAATGGAGTTGTCGGGCGACCTCTTCTTGATTTACCGTTCTGAAGAGGATTGCAAACTGAAGGTCCTTTATCGACGGACCGACGGCAACTATGGCCTTATCCAACCGGAATAACCGGCAAATTTTTGATTCTTTTCGCAGCATCTGGGTGAAGGCGACTCCTGAAGAGATCGTTAGGCAGTCGGTGCTGCGGAAAATGGTCCATGATCTCGGGTATCCGCGTGAATTGATTGCTGTTGAAAAAGAGATCGGCGAGCTTGTTCCTCTTCATTCTGTATCGGCTCCGCAGCGGCGGATCGATATTGTCTGTTTCAAAAAAGATTTAACTTCCGGGCTCCGCCCTTTGCTCCTGATCGAGTGCAAAGATGAGCCTATCGCTCAAAAGGCTATCGACCAAGTGATAGGCTATAATGCGTTTATCAAAGCGCCGTTCCTTTCGGTCGTCTGTCATGAAGGCGAGATCATCGGTCAATGGGATGCACGGCAGCGGAATTATCAGTTCCGAAGGGGATTTCCGAGCTATCAGGAATTGCTCGATTGTGTTATTCTGGACAACACTCCTGCATAGTGTTTTTTTGATCGATGAATGATCTAATGTTCTAATCTTAGGAATAGCGCATGGCTTTAGTGCAATCTTCTGTTTCGTCTTCTGCGTTACTCGACCTGAAAGGAGACCTTTCCCAGGTCGAACTGATCTGTGTGTATGGGATTGGCGATGGGGCTGTCTATCGGCATCTGCGCTCTTGGCTGCAGAAGCAAGAGCAGCGCTTTATCCTTTTCATCGAAGATGATGAAGAGCATTTCCTCAAAATGAAAGATGCTTCTTGGGCAAAAGACCCCAAAGTCAGAATTTTCTTCTATCAAGAAGGAGATGAAGAGCTTTTTAAAGAGATTGCCTGGGAATTCCTTTTCTTAAAGTTCGGATTTTTTGCGAATCCCGAGTATGTCGAAAAGAAAGGGGAGAAGATGGTCGAGATCTTCTCGAAGATGGAGCACTACCATCGCGGTATCGACCTTGTCGCATCTGATTTCCAAGATATGGGCGTCGCTGTCCTAAAGAACGTCATGGAAAATCAAAAAAAGCTAGCCTCCTCTTTGCTAGGGCAATCTTTAGAAGGGATGTGCCGCCAGGTGCCTGCGATCATTTGCGGCGCAGGCCCTTCCTTAAATGTGCAGATTCCCTTGTTGGCATCATTGCAGGACAGAGCGATGATCTTTGCAGGAGGATCCGCTGTCACAGCTCTCACGAAGCAGGGCGTCAGTCCCCACTTTTGCGCTCATTTCGACCCAAACCCTCCGCGCGATCGGTTCTTGCAGCAGGATGCAGCAGAGATCCCCCACTTTTACCAAAGCCGCTTTTCAAGCTCATTGCTGAACTTGGTCCATGGTCCATTGCTTTGGATGGCCGAGGGGGGCAATTACCCGATCGAAAAATGGTTGAAAGAGCGTTACTCTATTCCATATCCAACGTTTGATTCAGGCTGGACCGTTGCCAATTTCTGCACAGCTGCAGCTGTTCTTCTCGGCTGCAACCCGATCATTTTTGTGGGAATGGAATTTTCCTGCCAATCTGACCAAGTCTATGCTGCAGGCATGCATGCCGATGAGCATAAAGAGGAGTTTGTCGAGGTCCAAAATGCGGAAGGGGCCAAGCTATTTACGAAAAATGATTGGATGATGAGCGCTGAATGGCAAGCAGCCCTTGCCGCCCAGCATCCAGGCATCCGATTTGTGAATGCAACGCCGCATGGGTTGACAATTCCCAATACGGAAGCGACCTCTTTGAACGAGGCTGCCAATGCCTATCTTCAAAGACAGCACGATCTTTCCGGCGCTGTCCATGCCCTGATGCAAAGGGCTGATGGCCTTCAATTGCAAGAAGCTGCTGGACAAGAGACTGTAGAGATGTTAATCCAAAGCTATAAGCAATGCGACAAGGTTTGCGATGCTCTGCTAAAGCTTTGGGAAAAGCATTATCCTAAATCTCCGATGGAGAAGGGAGAGTATGCAGCTGCCGAGCATGACCTGGAGAAAGAAGTGGCCTTTCAAATGATCCTCGAGCCTCTTTGGCAGATCTGGAAAAGGCCGATACTACGCGCCTCCAACCATCCTTTGGGGAACCATGTCCATCGACTTCTCTTTTTCAAACGGGCAATTGAAGCTAATTTGAGGGCCATTTCATGACGCAAGAAATGTATAGCATAAAAGATAATCAATTGATCATGCAGGATGCTG
>JAFEGU010000072.1 GCA_018239725.1 Verrucomicrobiota bacterium
GCAGAACGTATGCCGAGCTGCATACGTTCGATGCAAGAGGTTTTAAAGGGCCTTGGCACAAGGACCGTCCCCGCGGATGCCAAACGCCAAAAGCAACAAGGACTTTGAGGTGGAAGCAGTATATACTGCGCGCGGGTAAAAAGTTGAAATTGTGCCAAGAAGGCGCCCTGAATTTGAGCCGGATTTATCGGCGCCGAAACAGCTCAACTTGAATAAGCTTAAGCGATGCAGGCGGGTCTCAAATTTAGTGGCTGACGAAGCTGGCAAAATTAAACTTTTTACCCGCGCGCAGCATAACTCGAAGTTCCTCTTTTTTGAAGCCAGAGCAGAATTTTCGACAAGATCAGATCAAAGCGGAAGCGATCCGAACGAGGAGTCCTATACAGCATCGCTATGGATGACGAAAGCTTTCCACTGGAAGAAAAGTCAACGATGAAGATCCATTTTCCAGTCCCCTCTCACAAACATGACGGAGCGCAGTACAACAATCCCATCTCGTGGCCTTCAATGCAAAAAAGTTACAAAGTCAAGTTCAAGGATTGCAATATTTTATTGGGGTCATTATATTCGCCACCTCGTTCACGATAGCTTCTCGAGCCTTTTTGTTTAGAGCAACACTTATGCAAATGACCGCACTCTTCTCTTGGAACCAATGCAAACATTTCATCTTCCTATTGATTGCTGCGCTTCCGATCTGTTTAAGATCTGAAGAAGGACTTCCTCTTTACTATTGGCAGCAACAGAAGTTTGTCAACTTCGGCGACTACCTTTCCTTAAAAATCGTTGAGCGAATTGTCGGCGGACCAGTCAAAGTCTTTATCCGACATCCAAAAAATAAAGACAAAAAGCTCCTAGCTTTAGGCTCGCTGATGTCTTTTGCTGCAGATGGCGACGTGATCTGGGGAACGGGAGTCAACGGCAAACTTCCGAAAAAGGAAAGCTATGCGTTCACACATCTAGACATCCGCGCAGTGCGCGGACCTCTAACGCGTCAGTTTCTGATGGAAACTTTTCAAATCGAGGCTCCTGAGATCTACGGCGATCCCGCTCTTCTCATCCCTTATCTTTTTCCTGAGTTTAAGCGGAGCGAAAACCCTTCTTACGATTTCATCATCATACCCCACTACTCGGAACTGCATTTTTTCCCAAAAGAGATCTTTCCCAACGCCGTCTATGCGACAGATCCATGGGACGAAGTCATTCGAAAAATTTGCGACAGCCGCTTTGTCATCTCAAGTTCATTGCATGGAATCGTTGTTGCAGAAGCTTTTGGCATCCCTGCTCGCATGCTGCGTCTTACTGAGACAGAGCCCCTCTTCAAATACTTCGATTATTATGCAGGCACGAACCGCCCCGACTTTCAATTTGCCTATTCTGTTGAAGAAGCTCTTATGATGGGAGGAGAAAAGCCATGTGAATGTGACCTAATGAAACTCTACAACGCATTTCCTTTTGAGTTTTGGCCGAATGCCCGTTTCGAAAATCCGCCTTTAGAAGCAGTTGCAAAACTGCCTCTTTAACTAATTGAGGACCTTATGCGTACCATTATTTTTTCCACTTACTTTGCAGTTCTCTCATTGGTCCCAGTTTTATCCATCTGCTCCGATTCCTATCCATATGACAATGACTACACAGGTGAAAGCACCTCCAGCAACCCATCCGATACGAATAAAGAGTTTATCCCACCGCCTGGACTGACAGACCTCGAAAAAAAAACACACAGCTTTATCCTCGAATCAAAAAGAATCGAAATAGATGGTCATCCAGGATCATTCAATCCCTCGATCCTTCGATGGAACGATTCCCTATTGCTCTCTTTTCGTATCCGCGATCAAAAAAATGTTTCGACCCACCAGATGGGACTTGTTTTTCTCGACGAAGATTTTAATCCTACTAGCAAAGCCTACATCATCCAAATGCGCTTGCCCCCCAGGCAGCTGCCGACAAAAGATCAAGATCCACGACTGATCTATCTGCAAGACCGCCTTCTGATCGTCTATAGCAACACTCTTGACGAACCCAATGAGAAAGAAACCCGCCGCGTTTGCATTTCGGAGGTCAAATGGGATGGGGATACTTTTTTTGTCGATTCAGTCGAATGGATCGAAAAATATCCCGGCATGACTAAATTGCGCTGGGAGAAGAATTGGACACCCTTCGTCTATGAAGATGAACTGCACCTGGTCTACAGCGTTGTGCCCCATCACATTTTCAAACCTGTTTGGGGAACCAACTCTTGCGTATCCGCCTGTTCATCGATCGGCCTTGTCCAATGGAAGTGGGGGGTGCTGCGCGGAGGATCCCAAGCTTTTGTCGTCGATGGAGAATACCTTTCCTTTTTCCACTCATCGATCAATATGGCCTCTGTCCAATCGCTTGGCAAAGTGATCCAGCATTATTTCATGGGCGCTTACACATTTTCTGCCAAGCCCCCTTTTGCCATTACACGGATGAGCAAAGAGCCGATTGTTGGGAAGAACTTTTATAATGGGACTGCCTATAAGACATGGAAGCCGCTTCTCGTTGTTTTTCCTGGCGGATTTATCTTTAATGAAAAGTACATTTGGGTGGTTTATGGAAGGCAGGATCATGAGCTTTGGGTCGCAAAGCTTGATAAGAAAGGCCTATTTGACAGTTTAGTTCCAATCACCTCGATGAAATAACAATAGAAGGATGGATATGCAATATAGGATCAAGCGATTTCGATGGCTGTTGGGCTTTTTAATGATTTGCCATAGCCAAGCCTTGCTTGCCTCCACAAACCCAATGATCGATTTAGAAGAGTCAGCGCAGGATTTTGTTCTCAGCATCAAAAAAATCCAGATCCCAGGCTTTCCTGACGCCTTCAATCCCTCGATCATTCGTTGGAAAGGATTAATCTTGATGAGCTTTCGGATCATCCCCGACATCAAGAACTCGTACACTTCCCAGATCGGGCTCATCTGGCTTGACGAAGATTTTTCTCCAATCGGCGAACCTCAAATTTTAGACACCACACTTTCTCCTACGACCCCGTCACGCACAGACGACGGAAGGATAGTTGCAGTCGGCGACCAGATCTACCTTGTCTACAGCGACAACACAGATGTTGAGATCAGCAAAGGAGGATTTCGAGTCTTTGTCGCTAAGCTTCACTTTGACGGGGGTCTCTTCCACGTCCAAAACCCTGTTAAACTCTCTCAGTATGAAGGAGAGATCAAAGAGAGGCGGGAAAAAAATTGGGTCCCATTCGATTACCAAGGAGAGCTTCTTCTCGCTTACAGCCTAACCCCCCATGTGATCTTCCATCCTCTGCTCGATCTGGGAGCTTGCAAAACAGTTGCTAAAAGCGCTTCCAATTGGAACTGGCAATGGGGTGAGCCGCGCGGCGGCACCCCTGCATTAAAAGTGGATGATGACTACCTTGCATTTTTTCATTCCTTTGTAAGCATCCCTACCTTGCACTCGGATGGAAGAAAAATAAACCATTACTTCATGGGAGCCTACACCTTTTCCTCAACTCCTCCCTTTCCGATCAAATCCGTCAGCCCTGAGCCGATCGTTGGTCTAGGCTTTTATAGAGGGCCCATCTACAAACCCTATTGGGGATCTGTCCGCTGCGTATATCCGTGCGGTTTTATTTATGATGAGAACTTCATCTGGGTCTCCTATGGAAGGCAAGACCATGAAGTCTGGATTGCCAAGCTCGATAAGAAAAATCTGTTCGACAGCCTAATTCCTGTTACAACGATCAAGTAATTTTCAAAGAGTCGATTGTAAAACTTATTAGCCCGCGCCTCAAATAGGTGACAATATGCGACAGCGAGGCAAAGCCAAATCGAAGAGGGCGATAACCCCTCGTTCTGAAACGGGAGCACCATTGCCAAAGGGCAAGGGCGACGATGAAGATCGATTTTGCAAAGCCGCAGCCAGCAGATTGTCACCTATTTGAGGCGGGAGTTAATACTCTGCGTCAACCTACGTCTGGAACGATCGCAACTTCTGAAGCAATGCTTGTCTATTAATATCTCAATAGATTATAACAAAATTTAGAAACTTACAGTCTATTTTTGAATCACAATTTGAGGAGATTTATGAAGGGTCAAAAGCTATTTCTGGCTGCATTTCTATCATGCTGCTGCACGCTTGCCTATGCGCAACAATCATCAAAAGCTATTTGCGACAAAGAGATCGAGCCAGGACAATCCCCTGATGAAGAAGCTGTCATCCCTTCTTTAGCAGATGATAACACCGGTTCAAGCGGAGATGGAACAACGAATCCATCGACAACCCCAGCAAATCCATCAGGCGATAAAGAGTATGTTCCTTCTTCTCAATCTCCGGCCTCTCCGAAAAGCAAAAAGGAATATTTCCCAGACAATTAATCTAATCAGAACAAAAGCCAAGGGTTTTCCATGAAAAAATTCGATTTTTTTCTAACATTACTTGTCTGCAGCTCCTTTCTTTCTTTAAATGCGGAAACAACCGATAAAAAGATCTGCAAAAAAGAGTATTTTCCTGACGAAGAATCGGTCGTTCCAAGCTTAGCCGACGACGTAAATCCGACGCCTGCACCAAACTCGCCTGATCAAAACTCCCCATCTCAAATTCCAATTACTCCTCCAGAGCCCAGCGCAGACAAACAATACGTTCCGAATCCCACATCTCCGGCAAAGTAGTTTTTTGAACTGATTAGTCAAGCCCTTCTTTTAAAGAAGGGCTAGACGGAATCACTTTTCTAATTTGTTTATTTTAAACAACTTATAAAACGACATGCATTGCAATTCGCACAACGAGCCGTTGCGAAGGATTTTCATTTTATGGTAAAATAGCATCCAGTTTTCACAAAAATATTGGATGTTCACATGTTCAAGAAATTCTTTTTTTCATTTGCAGCTTTGCTATCCCTTCCCTTCGTTTTGAACGCCAAGATCATTGAGACAAATGAGATCATGGATATCCTTGAAGAGATCGATGAAGACACCTTGGTCTTGTTCGACATGGATGACACGTTGACCGATTCATCGATCAGTTTAGGAACGGGCGCATGGCGGCAATATGTCCGATCTCAGATTGCATCCGATTATGATACTAAAGCACCGGGAAACCCCCATGATCTCATGGCCCATGCAACAGCCCAGAACATCCCTGTTAAGCCGGTCGAGCCCAATCTGGTCACACTTATCGAAAACTTGCAAGACAAGCATATCGCTGTATTCTGCCTCACTGGACGCGGATACAGCATGTGGTATTCGACTCCGATGGAAGGGATCGGCCCAATGTCTGTCAGGCAGCTCGATAGCATCGAAATCGATTTTACAGAAACCACCGTGCCTAAGTCGTTCCAATCGATCGATCCTACCATTTTGTACCATGGGGTCTTTTTGACCAGCGGTACCAAAAAAGGGCCTTTCTTGGAAAAATTATTCCAGGAAACGGGATACCGTCCAACCAAAGTCGTCTTCATCGACGACAAACTCGAAGAAAACAAATCTGTCGAAAGCACACTGGACAAATTGGGAATTGATAATGTCTGCGTCTGGTATCACCGTGCGCAAGCCAACAACCAGGAGTTCAATCCCCTCATTGCCTCTGTCCAGCTTGAAGCCTTTTTGAACAATCAAACAATCCTGAGCGATGAAGAAGCCCAAGAAAAGGCTGAAACGTTGAAAGAGATCGATCCCGACGAGTTCTTTAAAAGGCTCATTGCCATTCACTTCCCAAAAGAACCTGCCAATTAAAACAACAGGATAAAGAAGTAGTTTTTATCCTGGCTATCCTGCCATCCTGTTATTTTTCATTTTTCCCATGGATTATTCGTTGAGTAATATGAGCCAAGCCGATTTACTCTTCCTTTGGAATATTTATTTCAGGATGGCTTATGCGTACTCACGTTTCCTTCATTTTAGGAATTGTTCTTTTTAACGGCTTCCTTACGGCAGACACACTTAAGTTGGATCCTCAGCATGATCTTGTCTCTGAGCTAAAAGAACATCAGCTCATTACCCAAGACGAACCTCTCCGCCTGCATTTGGGCTGCGGTGAAAACCGTTTTCCCGGATATGTCAATATCGATTTCCCCCCATCTGAGCACAGCGTTCAAAAGGTCCAAGGCGCCGATGCGTTTGCTGACATCACACGGATGCGGGCAAAGCCCCTTTCCTTGGACGAGGTCCGCAACCATCACGTCTTCGAGCACTTTCAAAGGCCTATTGCCTTAGCTCTTCTCTGCGCCTGGCACGACTGGCTTAAAGTCGGCGGTAAGCTCCATGTCGAAACGCCCGATTTGGAATCGAGCCTCCGCCTCCTTACCAACCCAAAGACAAGCTATGCCGACAAGCAGATCATCATCCGCCATCTGTTCGGCTCACACGAAGCATCTTGGGCTGTCCATTGCGACGGATGGTATAAAGAAAAGTTCCAGCACATTTTGCAGGAACTTGGTTTCGGAAAGTTCCATTTCAAAAAGCTTGGTTCTAAACCGATCAAAAATGTTGCGGTGATCGCAGTCAAGGAAACGGAGTTATCGCGCGAAGAGTTGAGAGAAAAAGCAAAACTGCTCCTCAAAGAAAACCTGGTCAATGAGTCGGAACATCCCCTTTGGGTGGTCTGGTGCGACATGTTTGACCAGGCTTTTGATCAGCTGATCTTAGAGACGTCCTCAGAATAAGAACGTCTCCTAGAAAAACCTTTAACGCAGATCGTGGAAAGTCACTGACGAGAGCTCGACAGGTTTGCCAAAGACGATCTTGTGGTTCTCCCCTGCTTCCCAAAGATTGTCGTTGAGCATCATTTTGAACTCAAATGTCTCAAATGGCGCAGTCGATTCGTAGATCCACAAGCTGCCTTCCTTCCGCATTTCAATCCCCGGCCCCCAAGACATGTTAGGTCCTGTGCCGCGGATATAAAGCTTATCCCCTTCCGCTCCTTCATACTTCACAACAATTCGCGCTGTAATTGGCGGTTGGTTCGAAACAGAAGAGGGCTGAACAATAGCAGTGCCAGATATGTTAGCGTTGTCAATGAGTGTCGAAGACTGAGATGGATTTGGAACTTCTAGTTTAACGATGGGACAGCTCCAAAGAATGGTGTGGATCCGAGGTAATTGGGCTTGAATGTATACGGGAGCTGGCAATTGTGATTTAAATGGAGCAAGAGATGTTTTTTCGAATAAGCGCATGATCTTCACGCTCAATTGTTCTGACAATGGCGCCGTTTTTTTAAGCTGTAAGACCTCTTCCCAAGCTTTATTGCCTTCTGATTCGACGCGCGCTTTTTCCTGCTCATAATTTCCTTGAGGAGAAGAGATTTGGAACTGCTCAAGGGTTGGAATATCTTTCTGTTTCCAATCCTGCAGCACGGCAACAATATAATCGCCAATGGAGTTGTTCACCTTCTGCAAGGAGAACAACCGTTCGGAAAATTTCTTAATTTCAACTTCATTTGCTTGATCTAAAGACCAATCGATCCGGTCGACTTCAGCATATGCTGCAAGGAGGTTCTCCTTGATCATTTGGGAAGGGACTAAGTCTGTCTTTAGAACATCAATATGGGGAAAGCACGTATCAGGCGTTCCTGATCGTGTTGCGGAAACTGGCATAAAAACCTCGTTTTTTAATTATACCGAAACAACCTGAAAAATTGATTTTTGACTACGTCAGACAGTCAATAGATTTGAACCCGCCTGCATCGCCCAACTTATTCACTTTGTCTGCCGGTTTGCAGCCAAGGCTGCTGCTCCTGCTCCGCACTGCAAAGGTTCCCCGAACCTTCTCGTGTATCCAAAGCCACTGGACTTTCTCGTGTATCCGCAGCCTCGACGTCATCACAGCTTGGTTCAAATTGATGACGCCTCCTTTTCAAATTCCCAATTTTTCCAGTTGTTTCGGTATACCGGGAAAATTAAAAACCAGTCCAGCTTACAGAAAGCCTAACTCGAAATCAAAGCAAACTTGCTAAACAATTTTTTAAATCATTTAATTTTAAAAAATGACACAAAAGATATTCATTAAAATCATGCCGTTTAGAAAACAGAAAGCCTGGCCGATCAGACGATCCGGCCAGGCTTGATGGTCCAAGGAGGTTAAAGATCTGTTACGACAAGTCGTGGAAAGTCACTGAGGTGATCTCCACAGGTTTTCCAGATTCAACCGTGTGGTTGTCTCCAGCTTCCCAAAGTTGATCGTTCAGCGCTAGTTTGAAATCAAATGTTTCAAAAGGCTCTTTCGACTCATAGATCCATTGGTTGGTTCCAACTCTAGTCAGTTCAACCCCTGGGCCCCATGACATGTTAGGTCCTGTGCCGCGGATGAAGAGCTTATCTTCATCGCTGCATTCGTAGTTGATGACGATCCGCGCCGTAAAAATAGGCTGCGCAGTAGGTCCAGTAGCAACTTGAACTGTTTCAATGACTGGTATGCTAGGAAGCGGTTGGCTTAACGAGGATGACGAGGATAAAGTTGGAGTCGTTGTAGAAGAAACAGTTGGGAGCTTTGGCTTTTCTCCTTCAATTCTAGGACTTTGCCAGAACAATCGATAAAATTCTGGTATTTGATTCTTAATGTCGATAGGAGATGTCAAACGGGACTGGAACTCAACTAAAGGCGCTTTCTGAAATACGCGTGTAATTTTCTTGCTCAGCTGTTCTGAAAAGGTACCGAGCGCTTTAACTTGGTAAACTTCTTCCCAAGCTTTATTGCGTTGAAATTCTGCCATGGTTTTATCGTGAGAGTAATCTCCTCTTGGATTAGATCTACGATACTCTTCTGGACTTGGGAATTCTTTGTTGCTTTGGTATTTTTCCCAATCATTGACCTTCTTGACAATATAATCTGCTAAGGCATTGTTAAAGTCTTGAATGGTGACCAATCTGCCAGCCAAGTACTGAACATGATCAGGACTGCTCTCCACATCTAATTCCCAGTCGATATTATCGACTTCAAAAGTGGCTGCAAGGAGGTTCTCCTTGAGCTTTTCTGAAGGCCGTAAAATTTCTGTCATTGGAACATGCAAAAAACAGGTATCGCAATACCCGGAACGGATACTAGAAGCCGTAGACATAATAACCCTCCTTAAAATTAATTTCTAATTAACTATTAGCAATTATATCAAAATGATTAAAAAAAATAAAATTAAAAAAATATTTTAAGAATCTTTCATGTTAAGAAAAATAAAAATAATTTTTTGAATCAAATCTCAATTTCAGGTAATGAGAGGGAATGGCGTCAAGGAGAGCGATCCATGGGATATACGGAAGAGCATGAACGGCTCGAAGACTACCGGATTAGAAAAGCGCTTTGGAAAAAGTGGGGCCCCTACTTGAGCGAACGCGCCTGGGGCACTGTCCGAGAAGATTACAGCCAAGATGGAAATACTTGGACCTACTTCTCCCATGATGATGCTCGCTCGCGAACCTACCGATGGAATGAAGATGGCCTAGGGGGAATTTGCGATAGGATGCAGTACCTCTGCTTTGCTCTCAGCCTATGGAACGGAAAAGATCCTTTTTTGAAAGAGAGGATGTTCGGCTTAAGCGGGCCGGAAGGCAACCATGGCGAAGATGCCAAGGACTACTGGTACTATCTCGACAGCACGCCGACCCACAGCTACATGAAGATGCTCTACAAATACCCTCAAGGGGAATTCCCCTATGCGCAAATCCGATCGGAAAATAAAAACCGCGGGTATCATGATCTCGAATACGAACTAGTCGATACGGAAATTTTCAAAGAGGGAAAGTATTTCGACGTCTTTATCGAATACGCTAAGGCCTCGGAAGAAGATATCTTGATCCGCGTGACGGCGCACAACCGGGGCCCAATCGACGCTCCTCTGCACTTGCTTCCCACCATTTGGTTCCGCAATACGTGGAGCTGGGGCTACGAAAAAGGGCCTACAGGAGATGAAAAAGAGAAACCGGCGATGAGAAAGGGAGCTGAGAACAACAATTTCTCCCATTTCGAATGCCGCATCGCCTCCGGCGAGGACTACCATCTCTACTGCGATGAGAGCCCGGAACTGATCTTTACCGAGAATGAGACCAATAAGGAAAAGCTGTTCAAGACGCCGAATGCCTCTCCTTATGTCAAGGACGCCTTCCACCGCTACATCGCCGGCAATGAAAAGGGCGCTGTCAACCCTGCGCAGAAAGGAACAAAAGGGGCTGCGGTGTATGCAAAAACAGTCCCTGCCGGAGGATCTGTTGAAGTCCGCTTAAGGCTGTCGATCGCAGAGAACTCCACTCCGTTTAAAGATTTTGCCTCTCTCTTCAAAAAAAGGATCAAAGAAGCTGATGAGTTCTACAACGATGTCCAGCATCCCGATTTGAGCGATGAGCTCAAAATGATCCAGCGCAGGGCCTTTGCTGGATTGATGTGGAGCAAGCAGTTTTACTATTTTGATGTGGAGCAATGGCTCAATGGGGATCCAGGCTCTGCAGTAAAACGGAATGTGCCGCGGAACGAGCAGTGGGAGCATTTAACGACTTTTGATGTCTTATCGATGCCCGACAAGTGGGAATATCCCTATTTTTGCGCTTGGGACACCGCATTCCATTGCATCCCTACCCTGCTGATCGATCCCGACTTTGCCAAACGGCAGATCGAGCTTCTGACGCGCGAATGGTACATCCATCCAAATGGCCAGCTCCCCGCCTACGAGTGGAACTTTTCCGATGTCAACCCTCCTGTGCTTGCCTGGTGCGCATGGCGCGCTTACAAGATCGATGCAAAGGTCGTCGGCAAAGAAGACAAAGACTTCCTCAAGGGGATCTTCAACAAGCTTCTTCTCAACTTCACCTGGTGGGTCAATCGGAAAGACACGGAAGGCAACAACCTGTTCCAAGGGGGATTTTTAGGGCTGGACAACATCAGCGTCTTTGATCGGAGCGTTCCCCTACCGACCGGCGGACATATCGACCAGTCGGACGGAACAGCTTGGATGGGCTTCTTTTGCACGATCATGATGCGCATCGCCCTCTACCTTTCTTTTGAAGAGCCCCATTACCAGGACATCGCGACCAAATTTTTCGAGCATTTCATGCGGATTTCGAACGCGATCGGAAGATGCGGCGGTGGAAAAGGGAATTCGCTCTGGGACCATCACGACGGTTTTTTCTACGACAACCTCCATCTGCCAGACGGCACAGCGACACCTCTAAAAGTCCGCTCTCTTGTCGGACTTCTTCCCCTTCTTGCTGTCGAAACACTTGAGCCGGAAGGGATGGAACAGCTGACGACCTTCAGCCGCAGGATGGAATGGTTCCTCAAAAAACATCCCCATACGATGTGCAACGTGGCCTGTGTGCGGAAACCTGGAATGGGAAAGAGGCGCCTGCTCTCGATCTTATCTGAAGAGAGATTGGTCAGCATATTAAAGTACATGCTGGATGAAAATGAGTTTCTATCACCATACGGGATACGATCGGTCTCGAAATACCACAAAGACCATCCTTATACCTACACCGTGAACGGGAAGGACTATACGGTCGGCTACCTTCCTGCAGAATCGGACAGCGGCCTGTTTGGAGGCAACTCGAACTGGAGGGGGCCAGTCTGGTTCCCGATCAACTTCCTGATCATCGAGTCGCTGCAAAAGTACCACCACTATTTCGGCGACAGTCTAAAGGTCGAGTTCCCCACAGGCTCAGGCAATCTGATGAACCTATGGGATGTATCGATCGAGCTGTCCAAAAGACTGATTAACTTATTTACCCGCAGTGAGGATGGGAAGCGTCCAATCTACGGAGGGATCAAGCTCTTTCAAGAAGACCCCCACTGGCGCGACCTGATCCTATTTAACGAGTACTACCACGGCGATAATGGAGCAGGACTTGGAGCATCGCATCAAACAGGATGGACAGCGCTCATTGCAAAACTGATCCAGCAGTCTGGAGAACAATTATGAACGGACTTATTTGTGTATAATTTAGGAGTATACTTATGGCGCAAACACCTCAAAACAACGATTTGCCTGAAGTCGTGATGCCAAGCCGCCCTTGCATGAAGCTGCTAAAAGGGCAAAAAGCAATGGTCACGGGAGCAAATTCGGGGATCGGAAAAGCGATCGCGATCCAGCTGGGAAAGGAAGGGGCCGATGTCGTCGTCAATTATGTCGTCGGCGACGAAGAAGCTCAGGAAGTTGTCGATGAGATCAAAAAAAGCGGCAGCAAGGCCTACGCCCATAAGGCCGATGTCTCAAAAGAAGACCAGGTGGTCGCCATGTTCCAAAAAATGTACCAGGAGTTTGGAACGATCGACATCATGGTCAATAATGCCGGACTGCAGCGCGATTCCGCTCTAGAAAAAATGACCTTGGAGCAATGGAACACGGTCATCTCGATCAACTTGACAGGCCAGTTCCTCTGCTCGCGGGAAGCGATTAAGGAATTTAAGCGCAGAGGGGTCAAAAAAGAGATCTCGTGCGCAGCAGGCAAGCTGATCTGCATCAGCTCGGTGCACCAGGTCATCCCTTGGGCAGGACATGTCAACTACGCCTCCTCGAAAGGAGGGATCCACATGATGATGCAATCCATTGCACAAGAAGTGGCTCCTTACCGGATCCGGGCGAATGCGATCGCCCCTGGCGCGATCCGCACCAATATCAATAAGCCTGCTTGGAGCACACCTGAGGCTTACAACGAGCTCATGAAACTGATCCCATACAACAGGATCGGAGAGCCGGAGGATCTTGCCCACTGCTGCGCATGGCTTGCCTCCGATTACGCCGATTACATCACAGGAACAACTATCTTTGTCGATGGCGGAATGACCTTGTTCCCCGGCTTTGCATCAGGAGGATAACATGCACCACAACAAACACTACGATGTGATCATCATCGGATCAGGAGCTGGCGGAGGGACTTTGGCGCACCGCCTGGCCCCATCCGGAAAAAAAATCCTCATCTTGGAACGGGGCGAGTACTTGCCGCGGGAAAAAGAGAACTGGGCCTCCCAATCTGTCTTTATCGATGGCCGCTACAACATCTCTGAAAAGTGGACCGACAAAGAAGGAAAAGAATTTACCCCTGGGACCCACTACTTTGTGGGCGGAAACACGAAAGTTTACGGAGCTGCCCTGCTAAGGCTAAGGGAAAAGGATTTTGGAGAGATCAAACACTACGGCGGGACATCTCCTGCATGGCCGATATCCTATCAAGATCTCGCTTCCTATTATCTCGAAGCCGAAGAGCTCTTTTCAGTCCATGGAAAACGGGGAGAAGATCCGACCGAGCCTCCTTGCTCCGACCCATTTCCCCACGCTCCGATCGCCCATGAGCCAAGGATCCAACGCCTCTCTGACGACCTTGAGCGAAAAGGTCTTAAACCGTTCCATCTGCCGCTCGGGTTGATCATTGATGAAAAAGACCGGGCTCACAGTCCTTGCATCAAATGCAACACATGCGATGGATTCCCTTGCCTTGTCGATGGCAAGGCAGACTCACAGATCTGCTGCATCGAGCCTGCATTGAAATATCCGAATGTCACGATGCTGACCGGATGCTATGTCGAGCGTTTGGAAACTACGCCCAACGGCAAAGCAATCTCCCATGTCATCGTCAAAAGGAACAACCATACGGAAAGGTACAAAGCAGACATCGTCGTCTCTTCTTGCGGAGCGATCAATTCAGCAGCCCTTTTCTTGCGCTCCGGCAATAGCGCGCATCCGCGAGGACTTGCCAACAGCTCCGATCTTGTAGGCCGCCACTACATGTGCCATAACAACACAGCAATGGTCGTTTTGACCACAGAAGCTAATCCCACCAAGTTCCAAAAGACCCTTGCGATCAATGATTTTTATTTCGGGGCTCCCGATTCAGAGCTTCCACTTGGCCATATCCAAATGCTAGGCAAAGCGGACAAATCGATGTTCAAGGCGGACGCACCTCCTTTTACACCCAACTTCGTCCTCGATCTGATGGCGCGCCACTCGGTCGACTTTTGGATGACGTCGGAAGACCTTCCCGATCCGAATAACAGGGTACTGCTCGATAGCAAAGGAAATGTCTGCTTGCATTATGAACCGAACAACTTGGAAGGCCACCGCAGATTGGTCAAAAAGCTCAAATCGATCCTTAACAGTTTAGAGATGAAGCACCACACGATCCCCTGCTCGGCATACTTTGGGAAACGGATCCCGATCGCAGGAGTCGGCCACCAAAATGGAACGATGCGATTTGGACATGACCCGAAAACATCGGTGCTCGACCTAAACTGCAAAGCGCACGATGTCGATAATTTATATGTCGTCGACGGGGGGTTCTTTGTCTCGAGCGGAGCGGTCAATCCAACGCTTACGATCATTGCAAATGCATTGCGGGTAGGCGACCATTTGCTGGAACGGATCAAATAAAGGAGATTTTCAATGCAAAGCGCTTGCACATCGCAAAATATCGGATATGGAGTGCTGTCAGGCCTGATAGGCGGATTTTTCTTTGCCGCGCTGATGTCCTATATGGGCGTCATTAACAGAGTTAGCGAATTGTTCGGCATTCATAGTGCGATCGCCGGTTTTTTTACCCATTGGATCTTCAGCTTGATCATCACCGTGATCTTTGTTTTGTTTTTTTTCCGATTGGCAACGGAACCGTTTACAGCTACGATTTGGGGATTGTTCTATGGGATCTTTTGGTGGCTCCTAGGCCCTCTGACGATCCTATCTGCGCTCATCGGCAAACCGATCGGATCATTTTGGAATATCGAAAGCGCGAAAATAGCGCTGCCAGGGCTTTACGGCCATATTGTGTACGGCCTGATCATGGGGTTTACCTATGGATGGCTCAGATCCAGGACAAAAAAAAGGAAATAGCAGCATGAGCTACACGATCGTTTTCGGCGCTACAGGAGGAATCGGATCGCGCCTTTGCGAAATCCTAACTCAACAGAAAAAACGGATCTTGATCGCAGGCCGCAATGAGGAAAATGCTCGGCTGCTTGCTCAACGATTAAACCAAGATTACCATATCATCGACCTAAGTTCTTCGGCTGCAGTGCAATCATCAATTGGGCAAATCCAGGCAAAATATGGAGATTTCGACAACGTCGTTAACTGCATTGGATCTGTCTTCCTGAAACCATTGGAGCAGACAACAGATGAAGAATGGAAGGCCGTTCTCTTATGCAACTTAACCTACGCTTTTTTCATCCTCAAAGCCGCATGCCCGATCCTGGCACGACAAAAAAAAGGATCGATTGTGCTTCTGGCATCAGCTGCAGCACAGATCGGCCTTGTGAACCATGAAGCAATCGGAGCTGCTAAAGCTGGACTTATCGGTCTGATGCGCAGCGCCGCTGCTTCTTATGCTTCTTCCGGCGTTAGGATCAATGTGATCTCACCGGGCCTCGTCCAGACGCCCCTGACACAGTCGATCACCTCTAATGCAGTTTCCTTAAAAACTTCGATCTCGATGCACCCGCTTGGAAGGATCGGAACTCCTGATGATATAGCCCACACGATCGCTTGGCTATTGGACGAACACTCCAGTTGGATTACGGGTCAGGTGATCACAGTTGATGGAGGCTTAAGCTCTCTCAAGATGCGCTCTACGACTTAGGTTAATATATACTGCTTCCACTTCAAAGTCTTTATTGCTTTTGCCGTTTGACATGAACCGCGTGGCGCCAAATCCAAAATCAACGAGGACTTTGTAGCGTCACCAGTATAGACTATAATTGACAGAATCCCATCGGAGCCGCATCCAGCGCAGCATTGAACTGGCTCGATAAGTTCTGCAGACCGATCAATGCAGTCATCTCGATAATCGCATCTTCGTCAAAATGGGACCTTAAGCAACCGAATACCCCATCCGGCACTTGATGAGGATTTTTCATGACTGCCTCGACATACTCCAAAGCCGCTTTTTCTTGAGCTGAAAACAACGGACTTTCTCGAAACCGGCAGATGGCATCGAGCTTTTCCTTCGATCCTCCACGCTGCAATAGCAAGGCGCTGTTCATATCAATGCAAAAGGAGCATTGGTTGAACTGGGAGACCTTGATCGTGATCATTGCGCGCAGATCTGGCGCGAGCTTAGACCTATTTCTGTTTAAAGCCTTTTGCATCCACATGAATCCCAAAAAGGCGCTTGGCGACCTTCCCCATAAAAGAACAGGCTCGGAATAGACCCCATACTTTTTCTTTTGCGACCTCAGCAAAAGCCTTAAGTACCAAGGGTATTTTGAAAAAGGTTTTGGAGGTATCCGCGCCATCCGATCGCCTCTCAAGGATTAAAATAATAATTGCGCTACTTTACTTATTTCCATCTATAGTATAATTAATAAAATTATCCTAAGAATTTCCTTTAGGAAAGGATTACAGAAGTATGCTTCCACAATATTCTGAAAAATACGCTCATGCATCGATGATCACTCCGGAAAAAAATCTGGACCACAGACGGCAGCACGGCCGTTTTCCAAAGAGTGCTCCTCCCAGGACTGTCATCTTGTGCTACAGCTCCCGTTTCATGAAGCAAGTGCTGCAGAACTATGCGCATCAACAGTGCGAAGAGTGTTTTTCTAAACTGTACTACCTGACTGATTATCCATCTGTCGCCATCGGCAATTTTGGAGTTGGCGCCCCTGTCACTGCGCTGCGCATGGAAGACTTGATCTCTTGGGGAGTCAAACAGTTCATTGCGATCGGATCTGCCGGCGCGATCAGCCCCAAACTGACAATCGGCGATATCGTCCTTTGTGAAAAAGCGGTACGAGACGAAGGGACCTCTTTCCACTACATGCCGCCATCCAAATATATCCACGCCCCTCAACGGATGAGGCTTATGCTCGGCAAACATCTGAACAAGATGCAGATTGCCCACCGGGTTGGTTCGACTTGGACCACAGACAGCTTCTACCGGCAAACCTCGCTTGAGGTCAAACACTTCCAAGATGAAGGCATTTTAACCGTAGAGATGGAAGCAGCAGCAATCTTCGCTGTTGCGCACGTCCATCAAGTTGACCTCGGCGCGATGTTCACCATCAGCGATCTCCACACAGACCAGGACTGGATGCCCCACTTTGAAAATGAAAAGAAATGGGAAGGGATGCACAACATCCTCAAGGCCGCACTCGCTGCAGCAGCAGAAGAATAAGCGCGATCTCTACATACATACAAATATACTGCTTCCACTTGAAAGTTGGAGAATTTGCATGTGGAACTGCAGAAAGCGACTATCCTGCTTTAATCTTATCTTTTATAGCATCTAAACTGGGCTGTGTTGAAAAATTCTATAGAGAATCGTTGAGGAAAATCCCCTAAAATAAAGAAACTCCTTTGTCGTCCTAGCAAGACAAACGAAGGAGTTCTAGATGCGTGCACGCAACTGGCCCCAGTATAACAAGTATCTGGTTCAAAGAGGAAGCCTTACTTTTCTGATCGATCCAAAGGTCATGAAAACTCTAGTGCCAAAGGACAAGAAAGATCGAGGGCGTCCTCTCGAATTTTCCAATCAATTCATCGAGATGCTGCTCATGATCAAAATCCATTTCCGTTTGCCTTATCGTCAACTAGAAGGATTCGCCAGATCTTTGTTGGAGCAAATGAAACTCCCCGCAAAAATGCCAACATACTCTCTGATATGCAAACGAGCCAAGCAATTGGCATTTTGCCTCCCTAAGCTATCAACACGCCAGCCAACAACGGTTATCGTAGATGCCAGTGGGATCAAGGTGCAGGGAGAAGGAGAATGGAAGGTGAAAGTGCATGGGAAGGGACGTCCTAGGAAGTGGATCAAGATTCATGTAGCGATCGATGCAAAGACACAAGAAATTGTCGGAGAAATAACTACAGAGGCATCCGTAGATGATGGAAAGGCGTTTCCAGATCTCATGAACCAGGTACCAAATCGTGTGAATACCGTGCTTGGGGATGGGGCATACGATGATAAGGACGTGCGCGAGATCATCAAACAAAGAGGGGGAAGGGCCTTGATTCCGCCACCGAAGAATGCCGTTTGTCATGGGACCGATCTCGATCGAGATCATGCTGTATTGGCCATCCGTGCATTTGGCGGTGACAAGACAGCAAAATCGATCTGGGGCAAGCTCACTGGTTATAGTCAAAGAGCTCTCGTTGAGACAACCTTCTCTCGATACAAGAAGATCTTTGGAGATCGATTTTTCTCAAGAACAAAGGATCGCCAGAAGGTGGAAAGTAGGCTGAAATGCTTAATTCTGAACAAAATGATGAGAGCAGCAGCCTAAAGGCAGGGAGTA
>JAFEGU010000073.1 GCA_018239725.1 Verrucomicrobiota bacterium
TAATGCAACTGCAGGGCAACCGGCATTGATCAGGTCGGCAAAAAAACTGCCTGCGTCGACTGCCGGAAGCTGGTCTTTATCTCCGATGAACACCACGCGAGTCCCCGATGGAATTGCAGAGAGCAAAAGGGCATTGAGCTTGGCATCGATCATGGAACATTCATCCACGATGATCAGATCGGCAAGCACGGCCGCTTCCGTTTTTTGGGTGCCGTCTTCGCGCAACTGGAGCAGAGCGTGCAGCGTTCCCGACCGCAACAACTTCCGCTCTTCTTCATCTAAAACAGAACCGATCTGCTTTTCCAAATGGGTCACCGCTTTTCCTGTCGGCGCTGCTAAAACGATGCGGAATTTCTTTCTCTGTTCTTGCGACAGTCCTTCCAAACACTGTTTGACCAGATGCTTCGCTGTAAATGTTTTGCCGGTGCCAGGCCCACCAATAATGAGTGATACGGAGGAATGGAGCGCAAGCTCGATCGCGTGCCTCTGCTCGGGATTTAACTGGCTGGACGCGGGCTTCGGTTCGATGTGCAAAAGAGGTTTAGCGCGAACAAGCCGCAAAAATTGTTGAAGAAATTGGGTTTCAAAGACCCAGTTCTTTTGAAAATAAAAATTCCCATTGAATGAGCAAATGGGCTTGAGCGGCATCGGCTCATCGCCTTGCAGAACTTGATGGATTTTTAGCGGAAGCTGGTCCTTTCCTCGGAGAGCAAGGTCGAACAGCCGCTGCGCTTTCGGATCATCAGATGGTGTATCGAGAGCAAAACAAAGATGCCCATCGGCAAAACTTGCCATCATCAACGCTAAGAACGCTGCCGCCTCTTCGAGGTTGCAATCGGTCTGCGCAAGCAGCCTTTCCGCATAGATCAGATCGATCGGCTCTAATAGCCCCTCAGCTACACAAGAATTGAGAAACGTCCATCCTCGACCGTGCATCCAACTTCCCTTGGCTTAAGAAGCATACTATAGCTGCGGAAGTTCAAAGCTACAAGGGATTTTGGGTCTAAAAATGGTATTTGACTGCGCCTTGCGCTGTTTGATCAAACAGGTAAGTCACTGGACCTTCCCGATAGCGGTACTCGACTGCAAAGTCGACCCTCTTATTGAACCAATAGCCTATTCCTGCAATGGCCTGCCATGCAAAGCCGTTCTTTGCTCCTTCATGGGCCAGGTGGAAATTGTTGGCATGGATGTATTGATGCGCATATCCGATTCCCGCACCGACATAAGGGGTCAGGCACCACTTTTTGAAGCCCGGGATCTCAAATAGAGCATTGACCAGCGTCGAAAGCGACCAAATATGGCCTCCCGTGCTGATGTTGGCCCCTTGGAAACGGACTGCTCGGATCCGGTTATTTTTAAACACTTCTTCGATTTCCAAACGGATTCCTCGATGCCAGCGATAGCCGAGTTCCCAACCGAGCGAATATCCTGCAAAGGGTTTAATCCTTTGATGCTCATGCGTTGAAGTGCACAAGAAGTTCACACCCCCGTTCACACCCATGTACCAGCCATCGCGAAAGGTTTGTTCGTTACAGCATGACCCTTTCACATCGCAAGAGGAGGGAGATGAGCTGTTCGCTTTTTCTCCTGCATTTAACCCAAAGGCCACAGCTAGCAGAGAAAAGATTGTCCAACTGATTTTCGTCATTTTCATTGATTTCTCCTTAAATCTTCCTTCCTACAAAGGAACCGGCCATTTAAGGTCCGGGTAATTCATCTATTGCTTAAAGGCAGGTAAAAGACCTTAAGCACCCATTACAATCTATAAGCCTTCGGCCTCATTTACAAGCCAGGAGGAGTTGCAACTCCCAAAATCTGAGCTGCGCCTAAAGCTAGGACATATACAGCATAGCATGTGTTCCCATCCGGCAATTCAGGAGCGGCGCCCAGATCGCATACCATTAAGTTTTTTACGCCAAAGACCCTAAGGTTGCCATCGACGACCCCGGTTGCCATGGATGTAGCCATCCGTGTGGTCCCAGTAATATGGGAAGCGATAGTTCTGCCACCAGGTTGTTTAGCTGCAGCGAAAAGTTCATCATCGGTAGCTGAGCCCATGTTGGGAGGATATATCACATTTCCGGGGCCGACGGCATTTGCAATCAATTTATAGGCAGCAACAGTAAGATTTGCATCCGTTCCATTTTCAGATACACCGCCATCTGGGTATATGGCTCCATCAGAGTACATGCCCAGGTCGAGCTTTGGCTGAATCAATGGGTTTGTACTGACAATTTTCACGCTTCCGCGACTATTCGGATTAAGCATGAACGAAATGATCTGTGTAATCCCTAGACCAGCATTGA
>JAFEGU010000074.1 GCA_018239725.1 Verrucomicrobiota bacterium
AACTTTTCATCCTGGAGGATGCCGAGCTTGATGATCATCTCGATGTCAGGCCACGCTTCGAGGAACTTTGCCCGGTCTGTGGTGTAGAGGGAAGAGAGGCGGTCGGTGACCTTCTTCGCGATGTGGCTGGAGAGCTGACGCACCGTTCTGTCCATCTGCAGGTAGCTGCGGGAGACGTTGAGCGGGATGTCGGGGCTGTCGATCGCGCCGCGGAGGACCATCAGGTAGTCGGGGATCAGGTCTTTGCAGTTGTCGGAGACGAAGACCCGGTTGCAGAAGAGCTTGATCAGGCTGTGGTTCCAATCGAACCTGCGGGTGATCTTGGGGAAGTAGAGGATCCCTTTGAGGTTGAACGGGTAGTCGACGTTGAGGTGGATCCAGAAGATCGGATCGGGGTCCATCGGGTAGAGGGCGTGGTAGAAGTCGAGGTATTCCTGCTCGGTGCATTCATTGGCAGGCTTGATCCAAAGCGGCTGTTTCGAGTTGAGATGGGTCCCGTTGAGATGGATCGGGAAGGGGAGGAAGGCGCAGTATTGCTGGAGGATCGAGCGGATCTTAGCTTCTTCCAAAAACTCTTCGTTGTCCTTGTCGATGTGAAGGATGATGTCTGTTCCTCGCTTAGAGCGGGCGCCGGCATCGATCTGGTATTCGGAAGAGCCGTCGCAAGACCAGAACACGGGCGTGGAGTTGTTTTGATACGAGAGGGTATCGATCGTGACTTTTTCAGCGACCATGTAGGCGGAGTAGAAGCCGAGTCCGAAATGGCCGATGATCTGGTCCTTTTCGTTTTGGGTCTTGTACTTGCCCAAAAACTCTTCAGCGCCTGAGAAGGCAATCTGGGCGATGTATTTTTCCACTTCATCGGCTGTCATGCCGATGCCGGTATCGCTGATGGTCAGCGTCCGTTTTTCTTTGTCGATAACGATATCGATCCGGAACTCATCGTCGAGAGCTTCAATTTGGTTGTGCTCGCGGAGCACCTTGCATTTTTGCATCGCGTCGCAGGCGTTGGAGACAAGCTCTCGAACAAAGATGTCCTTATCGGAATAGAGCCACTTCTTGATGATGGGAAGGATATTCTCTGTATGGATTTTCAGTGTGCCTTGTGCCATAACAACCTCACAATTTTTAAGTTTTACAACCAAAACGACAATAGTTAACAATCGTATTGATATCAATCACTCCGCTTTCTTGCAAGATGATCAAAAAGATCGCAAGGGGAGCAAGCCAGCGGATCGCAAAGAACCAGGGGCGCATCAGTTTGCCCAAAGTCGTCCCTTTTAAAAATTCATCGTAGGCGGTCTGCCTCTGCACAAACCATCCCAAAAAGAGGGTGGTGAGCAATGCGGCAACGGGGAGCATCCAGCTGCCTGTGATGTAGTCGAGCGTGTCGAAGTAGTCTTTTCCATACATCGCTTTCCAATTGGCGAACAAAGTTCCGGAGCCGGATAGGGCTGCAGGGATCCCGACGATAAAGACCGCGGAGCAAGCGATGATTACAGATTTCGATCTTGCCCATTGGCAGATCTCCATCAGGTTGGAGACGAGCACTTCAAACAGCGAGATCGACGAGGTCAGCGCTGTAAAGACAAGGAGGATGAAGAAAACGGTCGAAAGAACCAGCGTTCCAGGAAACTTCGCAAAGAGGACTGGCAGCGTCTTGAACACAAGGCCGGCGCCTGACTGGGGCTCGATCCCGAAGGTGAAGATGATCGGAAAGATCATGAGGGCGCACATCAGGGAGACCATGACGGTCATGCTGCTGATGATGAGCCCTGTCTTGGGGATGTCTTCCGACTGCTTCATGTAGCTTCCGTAGGTCACGATAATCCCAAGGCCGACGCTTAATGTGAAGAAGGCCATCCCAAGGGCGTTCAGGATCCCGGAAGGGGTGAGCTTGGAAAAATCAGGATAGAAGATAAAGCGGAAAGCCTCGCCGAATCCATCGAGCGTCGCGCTGAAGCAAAAGAGGGCGACCA
>JAFEGU010000075.1 GCA_018239725.1 Verrucomicrobiota bacterium
CCCGCGCCTTTTTTGCCGAACGCGGCGTCCTTGAAGTCGACTGTCCCGCCATTTCCCATGCTTCCCCTATCGACCTGCATATCGATGTGATGACCGTCTCTGTGAACCAATCGGAGACCGGCTATCTGCATACCTCTCCCGAATATGGGATGAAGAGGCTGCTTGCTTTAGGAATGGGAGACATTTACCAGATCAGCCATGTCTATCGGGCAGGAGAGTTCGGCCCCTTGCACAATCCGGAGTTCACCATGGCGGAGTGGTACCGGTTGGGGATCACGTTTTCCGAGCTGATCGAAGAGACCCTCGAGTTTATCTGTCTTTTTCTGGGAGATCTACCAACGAGCTACCTGCGTTATCGAGATGCTCTGATCCACTATGCCGGGATCGACTATATCGATGCCTCATGCAGCGAGCTGCTCGCCTGCGCTGAGAAGCATGCGCTCGGCCTGCCGAATGATGCAAAGACATGGGACAAAGATACGCTCCTTCAGCTCCTCGTCAGCTTTTTGGTCGAGCCTCATTTGGGAAAAGACCGCCTAGACGTCCTCTATGATTTTCCTTCGACGCAGGCAGCTCTTGCCAGGACAAAAGAACTGGATGAGGAGAAGGTAGCGATGCGCTTTGAAGTCTATTACAAGGGAATCGAGCTCTGCAACGGCTACCACGAGCTGACGGATCCAATCGAGCAAAGAAACCGGCTCGAACAGTCGGTCCAAGCCAGGATCGCTGCCGGAAAAGATCCGCTGAAGATCGATGAACACTTCCTTAGAGCATTGGAAAAAGGGATACCTGACTGCTGCGGCGTCGCCGTCGGCTTCGACAGGCTCATGCTCCTGCGCCACAACAAAGACAACTTACAAGACGTCCTCCCCTTCACTTGGGAAAATGCTTAAAGAGGGACGCGCAAAAATCGGATACCTGGAAAAATCGATGATTTTGAGCCAGTTTGCCAGCTGCGTAAGCAGCCAAGGTCCTGTTTCGAGGACATACTCCAAGTGAGTAGGACTCGGAAATAGGATGGCAAAATGGCTCAAAAGGGCGATTTTGCTGGGTATCCCATTTTTGCAAGTCCCTCTAGATTACATCCAGCCTTGGACGATCGGATAGCGCCTGCCCACACGGAAAGCTTTTTTGCTCACCCTGATGCCAGGAGCTCCCTGCCGCCGTTTATACTCGGCGCGGTGGATCCTTCGCACAAGATCGATGACAAGCTCGACCGGAAGGTTGTGCTTGGAAGCGATCTCTTCCGGAGACAAGTACTCCTCGATATACGATTGGAGGACCTTGTCGACGATCGCATAATCAGGAAGAGAATCGGAATCTTTTTGGCCAGGCTTAAGCTCTGCAGATGGAGGTTTGTCGATGGTCGATTGGGGGATGATCTCTTTATCCCGGTTGAGCCAGCGGCATAGCGCGTAGACCTGCTGCTTGGTCACATCGGAAATCACAGAGAGGCCGCCGCACATGTCGCCGTAAAGAGTGCAATAGCCCATGCCCATTTCGCTTTTGTTACCTGTGCTCATGACGATATGGCCAAACTTGTTCGAGACCGCCATTAAGATCGTGCCGCGGATGCGCGCTTGCATGTTTTCTTCGGTGATATCAGCGCCTTTGCCTGTGAAATGGGGCTCGAGCAGATCAAGGAAGGCGTTAAAGGGGCCTTCAATGGGGATCTGCATCAGTTCGATCCCTAAATTCTTAGCGAGAGTCTTTGCATCGGCAATGCTCCCTTCCGAGCTATAACGAGAGGGCATGCTGATGGCGAGAACGTTCTCTTTGCCGAGAGCATCGACCGCGATGCATGCGACCAATGCGGAATCGATCCCGCCCGATAGGCCAAGGCACCCTTTTTTGAAACCCGACTTGTGGAAATAGTCCCGAACGCCTAAGACCAACGCTTTGTACAGGTCGCTGATCGGATCGTACGTAAAGGGGCAAGGGCATGCCTCCGCGTCTAGATCGACGATCATCTCATCTTCTTGGAAGCCTTTGGCGATTTGACGGAGGTTCCCCTCGGCATCAGCGCAAACGCTGTAGCCGTCGAACACGAGCTGGTCGTTGGCTCCAACCTGCGCGCACAAGATAACGGGGCAATGCAGCGTCTTGGCGCATTTGATGCAGACTTTGACCCGGACATCGGGCTTTTGGAACTGATAAGGCGATGCGGATAGGTTGAGAACGAGATCTGGCTTAAGAGGCTCTAAATCTAGGACGGGGTCCCGCGCGTAGCGTGTGTAACCGACATATCCGGCATGCTGCCAAATGTCCTCGCAGATCAGAATTCCGATCTTTTTCCCTTTCCACTCAAAAAGGCGGGTCTGCGTTCCCGGCTCGAAGTAGCGGCGTTCATCAAAGACGTCGTAGGTGGGAAGCAGGCGTTTGTCCTCATAGCCGATCAGGACTCCGTCCTGGATCACGGCCGCGCTGTTGAAGATCGGTTTTTCACCTTGGGATGTATTCCGGCGGACAAGGCCGACAACGACCATTAGACGGGCAGAGGCTCGGATGATCATTTCCAAATAGCGTTGCTGGGCATCAATAAATGAGGGGTGGAGCAGAAGGTCCTCGGGTGGATATCCGCATAGGGTCAGCTCCGGAAACAGGACGATATCAGCCTCCCTTTCCCGGGCCCGTTCGATCGCTTGGATGATCTTCTGGGTATTGCCTTCCAAATCCCCGACAATTGGGTTGAGCTGGGCCACAACAACACGCATATTAACCCCTTAGTTATCTCAAATATAACATAATTAAAAAATTATTTATCAATTAATTATAAAAATCATTCAACAAAAATATATAATAACACATTTTTGGGATTTTAAGAAAGAGGGGGGCAAGGAACACTCAAAGTGATTCAAAAATCGGAATAAATAACAGGATGTTAGGATGGACAGGATGAAGAAAAATACACTAAAAAACCCAATTCCTCATCCTGTCCATCCTAACATCCTGTTATTTTTCTTAAGTGTTAATAAAGGCGCCTTAATTAAAAGGTCCAGCTTTTGAAGTTTTTTGTATACAAACTGTTCTCTCCATTCCAGTGAAGGCTCATCTACACATCATCTTGAAATTTTTATACGGGATGGGTAAGCTGTCTCGATAAATTTCTCAACACTTTATGAAGAAGAACATTATGGCACTTATCATCAGTTGCGTTTCCCTTCTCATTGCATTGGCATCAGCCTACAAGTCATTCTTTGTTCCTACTCCCCCTGTTTCCCAGGAGGAAGGACAGGCTTTTGAAAAAAAGATCCTGACCCATGTCAAGGCATGCATCGAGTACAACGAAGAGCTCAATAACAAAGAGGACATCCTGGCCCTGATCAACTCCATTGAAGAGAACCATTTCCAGGTGGAGACCGGCAATGATGACTTGCGCCTTAAATATGTCAGCTCCCAAGGCTGCATCGAGCACGTGCTGGCCTGCGCCCAGGCCCTCGGCGACCTCGACCAGCTGATCGGGATCATCCATACGCCGACCGTCGCAAC
>JAFEGU010000076.1 GCA_018239725.1 Verrucomicrobiota bacterium
AGGAAAGACCCTCTTTGTCCCTTCCAACCACTTGGTTGTCGGCATCGATGGGGAGATCTTCTCGATCCGGATGGGAAAGATGTCCAAAGAAGAGCTTAAGGCGCAGATGGTCTACCGCTACGATGGTAGCGGCCGTCCAAGCCCGTTCATGAGCTACAGCGACTTCACGAAGAAATTCAGAACCGTATAGGGAAGGAATTGATAAACTTTATCCTGGGAAAGGAGCAAAGCATAGCAGGTGTCTTACCGCAGCTCGCGAATATGGATTAAGAACGATAATGAAATATAGCGACGTTTAGAGGTGTTCAAGCTATAAAGAGCTTCTCAGGTTTGTAAGTTGTAGCTATGTGCTTGGACTTGAAGGCTTTATGAATATTAGTTGGCAGATAAGCTGGTTGCCGAGAACAATCTTTCACCCTAGGTAAGGAGAGAAGCTGGGTTATTTATATAGTAGCAAAATCTTCAATGTCAGAAGAGCTATTGCTTGGTTCTGATAACATAGGATCATGATTAGCTACTGAAGAGATAAGCTCATCTATGTTAACATGTTGTTTAACTAATGATAATGCTTTAGAGCCGATTGTTCCGATATCAGTTGATTCAAACCCCTCTTGTTCTGCGAGTTGAGCGCAGCGGCGCATCACGAGATAGCCGCAGTCGACTGTGTTGAAGATGGACTGATCAGCGGAGATTCTCCCATTGTTGTGGTTGTATAGGTAAGTGTTGTAGTTCCAATACCAAAAGCCGTCGTTACGTTTGGCCGAGCAACATTCATAGTGTTTATCAAGGGTCAATTGTACATTTTTGATCATATCCCTAACATTTAGCTCCTGATTCGAGCCTTTGACAAATTGCAATTCATTGACATTCCGTCCTTTGGGATCGTAATATTCGCAATAGAAAGCATTAACAGTCTCCTTGATTCTGTGTGCTGATAGCATCACGATATGGTCTTCAATACAGCCTCCTCTCAAGAAATGGCCTAACATTTTCATGTAGTAAAGAGCATGCGCAATAAAGCCGCTTCGATCATCATTTGCGTGTAAAGA
>JAFEGU010000077.1 GCA_018239725.1 Verrucomicrobiota bacterium
ACATCATCAATCGTAGCTCCGCTCCCGCTTGCGATGCGGCGGCGGCGGCTCGGGACGAGCCCAACTTTCTCTCTTCGTTCATCAAGCGTCATCGAGGAGATCATAGCCTCAACTCGATTCAACTCCTTCTCATCGATGTCCATATCGCCGATCTCTGACATGCCGGGAAGCATTTTAAGCAGGCTTTTGAACGATCCCATCTTTTTGAACATGCCCATCTGGCGCAGATAGTCCTCGTAGGTAAAAGCCGCTTTCATCAGCTTTTTCTCAAGGGCCTTGCTCTCCTCCTCATCCATGCTCTCTTCAGCCTTGCGGACAAGGTTGATCACATCTCCCATGCCGAGGATCCGGTCCGCCATCGAATGGGGATTGAAGATCTGGATGTCGCCGATCTTTTCGCCGACCCCTTCAAACTTGAGCGGTTTGTTCGTCACTTCACGGATCGAGATGGCAGCCCCTGCGCGGGCGCTTCCATCGAGCATGGTCAAAATCGTTCCAGTGATTTTGATCCGCTGGTCGAACTCTGCGGCTACTTTGACGGCGTCCTGGCCAGTTGCAGCGCTTGCAACAAAGAGGATCTCCTGAGGAGACGTCGCCGCTTTGATCTGCTCAAGCTGCTCCATCAGCTCTTCATCGATGTGCAATCGTCCTGCAGTATCCACGATCAAGACATCAAAACCTTCCGCTTTCGCTTTTTGGAGCGCTTCTTTTGCAACGCGGACCGGATTTGATTCCCCATCGACAGCATGCACAGGAACTTGGATCTGGGATCCCAATCGTTTAAGCTGTTCGATCGCTGCAGGCCTTTGCAGATCGCATGCAGCAAGCAAGATCTTTTGCTGGGGAGATTTTTTTTGTAAAAATGCTGCCAGCTTGGCGCACTGCGTTGTTTTTCCAGATCCTTGCAGACCGCATAACAGGATGACGGTGGGCTTGCCGGTTAAAACGAGTCCCGATTCTTCGCTACCCATAAGGGCGACGAGCTCTTCGTGGACGACTTTGATAAATTGTTGTCCTGGCGAGACCGATTTGATGACGGCATCGCCGATTGCTTTTTCTTTGACGCGTTTGACGAAATTGCTTGCGACCGAATAGTTGACGTCAGCATCGAGCAGCGCAAGACGCACTTGCCGCACAGCTTCGGAAATGTTGTCTTCCGAGAGGGATTTTTTGCCCATCATGCCGGAAAACAGGTTTTGGAATTTTTCAGTTAAAGCGCCAAACATACAATCAAATATTTACTTATGGCAAGCTACTCTACTCGTTAAATTTCGAGAGAACGCAGCTATCCAATAAAATTCATTAATAGAATAGACAGAAACTCATTCAAATTCAAGGAAAAAGAAACGGTCGTGCCCTGCCCAATCCTTCTCAACCCTTTTTGCTTTCCAATGCCCTGCACCAAAGAGATCTAAGACGGCCTCTCCCTGCCCTGTTCCGATCTCGATAAATACCTGGGCATGCGGCTGTAAATAACTGGGAAGCTCCTTGCTCAGCCTTTCGTAAAAGGCGAGGCCCGATACACCGCCCACAAGAGCTAAGGCTGGTTCAAAATCTTTTACTGATCGGTCAAGGGACTCATATTCTTTCTTTGAAATGTAGGGCGGGTTGCAAAAAATGTAATCCGCCTTCCTCCCTTGAAACACAGAAAGCAGATCTCCGCAGAGCAGCTCGACATCCAACTGGTTCTTCTTAGAATTTTCTTTAGCGATCAAAATCGCCGGTTCGGAAAGATCGGAGAGAGAAACTGCAAGCTCTGGAAACCGCTTTTTTAGGCCAAGTCCAATGCAACCCGATCCGCAGCAGAGGTCCCAAGCGCTTTTTTCAGCAAGAGAATCTCCTTTGATCCGATCGCAGGCCTTTTCTAAGAGCACTTCAGTCTCAGGCCTTGGGATTAGCACATCAGGCGTCACCAAAAGCTCGCATCCAAAAAAAGACGTTTTTCCGCAAATGTACTCGAACGGCTCCCCTGTCGCCTTCCGTTTGAGGAGCGCGCGATAGGAGGTCAACTCATCTTCCTGAAGAGGACGGTCGAATTGGAGGTAGAGGTTTAATCGAGGCTCTTTCAACACACAGGAAAGGAGGTCCTCTGCGTGGCGCCGAGGATTCGAATCGTTGCGCTCTTTGAGATATTGGGCAGCTAGTTTTAAGACATCACCCAAGATCTTCATTGGCCTTCTCCCCGATCGACGCCAATTTCTCCTGGTGAAAATGGGCGACAAGCGCTTCGGTGATCTCGTCGAGATCTCCTTCCATAACAAGGTTGAGCTTATAAAGCGTTAGATCGATCCTATGGTCGGTGACTCGGTTCTGGGAAAAGTTGTAAGTTCTAATCCGCTCCGATCGATCGCCGGTCCCTACTTGGGAAGAGCGAAGCGATGCCATCTCCCGTTCCGCCTTCATCCGCTTTTCTTCTGCAATCTTAGCAGAAAGCAGCCTCATCGCCTTATCCTTGTTCTTATGCTGGCTTCTCTCCTCTTGGCAAGCAACGACAGTGCCTGTAGGAATGTGGGTGATCCTGACCGCGGAATCTGTCACGTTGACGTGCTGGCCGCCAGCGCCCGAAGCGCGATAGGTATCGATCTTGAGGTCCCTCTCATCGAGGACGATCTTTTCACTCTCATCCGGCTCCAGAAGGACTGCAACTGTAATAGCTGAAGTATGGACCCTGCCCTGCGCTTCTGTTTTAGGAACGCGCTGTACCCGGTGCGTTCCAGCTTCATACTGGAGCAACCGATGGACATTATGGCCGGAAATGACCATGACATATTCTTTAAAGCCGCCCATTTCAGATTCTGCGCAGGAAAGCAATTCATGCTTCCAGCCTTTCGCATCAGCGTACTGCTTATACATGCGAACGCAGTCGCCAACGAAGATCGCAGCCTCATCGCCTCCTGTGCCAGCGCGAAGTTCAAGAATAACGTTACGGCTGTCACGCGGATCAGGTGGAATGAGAAGGGTTTCTAGCTTATGTCGAGTTAAAGCGATTTGAGGTTCCAAAGAGGCGATCTCATCTTTGATCACCTCTAGGAACTCAGGATCTTTTTCAGTTTTTTGAAGGAGCTGGTTTTCTTCGAGCTGCTTGAGACAGTTCTGATACTTCTGCCACTGCTCTTTAACCTCTGTCAGATATGCGTGCTCTTGCGCAAGTTCTCGGTACTGCTGCTGGTCGGCCAGCACATCGGCCTGCCCTAACAGATCTTCGACCTTCTCAAATCGCTTGAGAAGTTTGCGCAATTGCTCCTCCATGTGAAACCTTTA
>JAFEGU010000078.1 GCA_018239725.1 Verrucomicrobiota bacterium
AATTTGTTTCCAAAAATTGTCTGAAAAAAATGCTGGCTCACCAATGATAGGTTGCGAATATCGCTTACCTTATTGATGTGTTTTGTAAATTCACAGATGACTTCTTTAGGTGAGCATTCAAAATAAGTGAGATCGTTTTGTTGGTTATTTCCTGCTGCTGTAATTGCCATAGATTCTCATTTTTTAATTATTTTTATAAATAATGTTATTAATAAAATATTCTATTAAAATAATTGTTATTATTCAACATAAATTTTTAAAATTATTGAAAAATTAAAGGTTGGGGCTGTAAATCTTTATCGGATTTATTAATTGTTAATGTATCTGATTGATAATCAATAGGATATGGATTAGTTGAGCTTTGGAGAAGTTTAGTAACGGCTTTGATCTTTCTTGGCCCCATACTATCCAACTGTCTAAGCAATACCGATCGGCTTTGTGAGAAACTGGCTTAAGCGTGCTTGAGTATTTGGATCGCGATACCAAGAATACTCCGTATCGCCGACTGGAATGCTGGAATGGGAGCCAGGCGCCCTTATCCAATATTGGCTGGCAAATGCCGCGATCTCTTCATTTTCAGCATGGGGGATTTTGGAACGGACAAGGATATGGAACAGACGTTCTGCATGCGACGAGGGGATCAGCTGATCGTTTACTGCTTCGATGATGAGGACGCGTCCTTGCACATTGGGCAGCAGATCTTCATTGATCAAGTCTGCGCCGGGAAGTTTTGCCGCTGTATAGACGGCAGCGCCAGAGCCCATTGAGGTCCCCATCACGCACACTTCGTGATTTTCACAGCGCAGGCGCTCTTTAAACCAATTTGCGGCGTACAGCCCATCGATGCAAGTCGCCCTTCCGTCGGGCACACCGCTGCTTTGCATGACACCTCGGTAATTGAACAGCAAAGCGAAACGGCCGCGCAGAAGCTGCATTAAGGCAGCCTGCGGATTGAACTCGTAAATGCTTCCGGCCCCGAGAGTGCAGACAACTCCTTTGATCTCACTCTCTTCAATGGGTTGAACCTCTGGAGGAAGGCCCGTAAGAGGGCCCAGAGAATCTGCTTCTAACTCGACTTCTAAAAGCGTTGCTTAACGTGCATAATCAGGTTGTCCGAACAGGATTTTCCACTTATCGAAAGCAGTCTGTCTCCTTTCCTGAAAAATCGTGGGATCAAAAAACATCCCATCCAATTCAGCCCCATCTGTCGAGCGGATTTGGACAAATTCTCCGCCGAAATCCTGCAGCCGTTCGCGGCAAGAAGCGACCGATCCCGCAAGTCCTTTAAGATTGAGCAAGCTAGGGAAAGTCAACGGATAAAAGCAAGCGATAGCGATGGGACGTGTGATCGCATAGACAAACTTCTCTGTTAGGCTGTTCATTTCTTCATGGGAACCAGTAACGGCGACTTCAGTATCTAAAGGGTCTGTTTCAAGGGCTGCCGCTTGCTGAACAGGTTCGTAGCGAACAGGGGAAAAGCTTGCTTGCTGTACTGACATAATCTCGACTTTGCACATTTTTTGATCCACTTACCTCGCTTATTTGCTCACGAACGTTCGGCCTCTGGCCGAACTGGTCGATTTATTTAAACTGGAAGGGGTTAAAAAACCCCTTCCAGTTTAAATAAACGCCCTCGAGAGCAAATACCTCGAGGCGCGCGAACCAAACATGTAAAAAGTCGAGATAATGCACCTGGATAATTTTCACTCGATGCTCCACTTTTTTTCAGGCCATATGACAATTTTATGACTGCATCCTATCAATGCGCTTTAATCTGATTTTGTCAAAAATTCCCCTATGGCCTGAAAAAAGTGGAACACCGAGTTTCAGATGATTTTATTCCAATGATCTTAAAATGATAATTAAATAAATGTTTGATGTTGCTCTGGTTTTTTTGTCTATTTATTATAATATTTATTTTTAAATTATTGTATTTTGAAATAAATTTCACGCGTGCTATCATTTTTTGAAAATAAAAAAACAAAGAGATTTTATGTCTAATCCGATTGGTCAACGACAGTCTCAAGACTTGAACCGGACCGACTTCACTTCAATAACTTTACCCGCAGCCCAGCAAGGAATTGCAGCAGCTCCAACTTCGATCAACTCCTTTCGGGAAACAACGCAAGCTGAGCCTTCATCGTCCCTGTGCAATTGCTTGTCAAGTTTTGCCAATTGGATAAAAGAGATGTTCTTGAGCCTCTTTGGGGTAAGATCAAATGTTCCGGCAGAATTTTCCCGCGAATGGCTCACAGAAATAGCGAATGCCTACATCGATGCGCAATGTGATCGAAATGATTTGACCTATCCGCTTAAAGCAGTGGCCATCATTGAATTGAATGGAAGAATCTTAGCTATGCCTAGAAGCGATGCGGCGAGGGATTTATCTGATTTTAACCTCGTTGTCAAACAGGCCTTAACCGGTGTGCTCGATAGGGAAAATTTACAAGATGTTAATGGATTAGGAATTAAGACCTATTTATTTTCTCCTCTTCCTCCTAATCCTGAAAGAGTGACGCATTCGATATCAGGAACTTGGAACCATCTTAATATTCCCGCTCAGCAGCCTCTTGTCTTTGAAGAGTTGGCTGGTTCCCATAACAGTTCATCTGATTTCTTATTGACTTATCTAAGAGATAATTTTTATAGATCTTCACGTGAAGAGTTATTTGAACTGGCTAATTTCTTATGTTCCGAGCACCAACATCTGCTTCCTTTAGCAGAACTCATGTTTGGTCCCCGCCCAACAGATTAAGAAGATTGGATATCGCGAGCTATTAGCCCGCGCCTCAAATAGGTGACTATATGCGACAGCGAGGCAAAGCCAAATCGAAGAGGGTTATAACCCCTCGTTCTCAAAGAGGAGCACCGTTGCCAAAGGGCAAGGACGACGATGAAGATCGATTTTGCAAGGCCGCAGCCAGCAGATTGTCACCTATTTGAGGCTGGGGTTAATAAAAGAGGCTAAGCTCAATCGTAATCGATTGGAAGCTCTTCTTCTTGAGGAGTTGTTGATGCCGGAGAGACGTTCAGCTGACCGATGATCGACACTCCTTCGTCCATGCTAACAAGCGGAGCAGTCACATTGCCGCGTATCTCTGCTCTTCCACGGAGTACAAGGCGCGTTTTGACCTTGATATCGCCAACGACTTTTCCTGAAATGAATGCTGAATCTAAATTGATGTTCGCTTTGACCGATCCGGTTGGCCCTACGATCAGGTTGCCTGAAGAGATCAGTTCCCCTTCAAATGTCCCGTCAATGCGCAAGAGTTTCTGAAAGGACATCGTTCCCTTGATGTTGACTTGGCTGGAAATTATTGTTTCTGGCTCTTCTTCATCAGCAGGCATTTCTTCTTGATCCATCTGGCTTTCGCGGATGGAGAATGCATTCATGAGATCGGTTGAAAATGGGGAGTGGGGACGAAAGGGGAGCTCCTCCTGCGGATGTTGTGGAGAAGTGGATTCTGCATCGGAAAAACCTTTGGAATACTTTTTGAACATATGCCCGCCCCTTAAACGTTGAACATGTGAGCCAGTTGCAAAACTCATTTGCCCAGCAAAATCGCCCTTTTGAGGCCATTTCCATCCATTTTCCTTGGCCGGCCCGCTTGGGGCCGACCTCGTCAACTGGAGCGTGGCAGCTCTGCTGCTACTTGCAACTGGCCTCTAAATCATCGATTTTTCCGGGCAAAGCAGTTTTGCAACTGCCTCTTCTAATTTTCTTATAACAGGAGGCTAGGATCGGCGCAAGTGTTCAAAAACTGGTTCAGGGAAGCTTGGAAATGAGGTATAGAGGGTAATTATAAACTTAACCATCATGCTTTAAGTTCATTGTTGTGGCACGAACGAGTTTAGAAGGGGAATGTTTTTGGTTGTAAACAATAAGGCTTTTCTTTTTCTGGCTTGCGCCAGCTTTGACTTCTAAGGGATAGATCTCATGATCGATTTCGATTAAGAAATCAATTTTTGCAGTCCCTTCGCTTGTACAGTAATACGGGGTTTTCTGCTTGGCTGCGATCAATTCCTGTGCAACATAATTTTCCGTAAGAGCTCCCTTGAACTCGGTAAACAATAGGTCTCCATCGATGATGATTTGTGGTGAAAGGCTGCTTTGGGCGCCAAGCAATCCCACATCAGCAAGGAAGACTTTAAATGTTTCATGATCTGCATAGGCGCTTAGGGGGAATTTCGGAGATTCGACCAGATAGCTTTTATGGATCAGACCAGCGTCGGCAGCCACTGTATGGCTTCTTCATAATCCCTGCCTCTTGCGCTTTTTCGAATGGCTGCAAAAATGAACTTTTAGTTCTCTTTTGCAAGCTGTCTGTGCACTTGGTTCCATACGGTTGTGATCTTCATGATCTCATGCGGAGCAGCATGCTTTGCAAAGTCTTTCTCATATGCGCTTAAGATCTCCAACTGGATTTCCCTAACAGTTTTTACATTTTCTGTTTTTCGATATTCTGAGACGGCTTCTGGCATGCCGCCAACGAAGAAATAGAGTTTTAGTAGGCCGATGAGCTTTTCGTGCAAAGGAGCTTCAATAGGGCCATAGGTGTTGTGTTGTTCTAAATATGCACGGGTCTTTTCATGACCTATTGCAGAAAGAAATTCAAAGAATGTCAAAGGATATAAGTGGAGAAAATTGACTTTTCCAACAGGGAATCCTTTTTATTTGCAGTCTTAACCCCTAAAAGCGAGCCTGCAGCGGCCACATGGTATTCATTGGCTTCTTCGCAAAAGTATTTCAAGCTATTCAGAGCTTTAGGGCACTCCTGGATTTCATCCATTACAATAAGAGTCCGGAGGGGTTCTATGTCAATTTCTGTGTGGATGCTTAAGATCTTAATGAGTTGTTTTGGATCTAAGGTGCTATCGAAATACTGTCTCAGTTTTTCATCTTTCTCAAAGTTGAGATAGACCATGTTCTCATACGAGGTTTTTCCGAAATGCTTTAGAGCATATGTTTTTCCAACCTGCCTTGCGCCATTAAGTATTAATGGCTTGCGTCGAGCCAAGGTTTTCCATTCCTCGAGATGCTTGTAGATGTCCCTTTTCATAATTTTATTTATATAAAAAATAGGGGTAAAAAGCAGGGATTCGTTAGGAAAACGTGGTGAATTGACACGTTTTTCGTTGGAAAAACGTGGCTCGGCTGCACGTTTTTCCAGCGAAAAACGTGTTTAAATTAGCTTAAGTTCTTAATTGTCAGTGAGATGGTGAAATTTAAGATTCGAGGTTGCGGCGGGCCATGTCAATTTGGCGGCGGAGGGTCTCATCGGTTTCAACTTGGCCTGCGATCTTTTTCCAAGCATGCAGAAGGGTCGAGTGGGTCTTTCCGCCGAAAGCCGTTGAGAGTTTCATGAGAGAATCGTTCATCAGCTCTTTTGCCAGGTACATAGCGACCTGCCTTGGGAAGGCAACGTCTTTAGAGCGGGAAGTGCTCTTGAGGTCGCTGACGCGCACATCGTAGATTGTTGCAACGCTCTTGATGATGTTCTCGACCGAGATCTTTTTTTGGGGAGTGTATTGGAAAAGTTCGCTCAAGGTCTTTTCAACAACCTCTTCCGTCGCATCGAGGTTCATGAGTCGGCAGTAGGCGCTCAAACGGTTGATCGCGCCTTCGAGCTGCCTGACATTGTTAAAGATATGCTCGGCAATGAAGAATGCCACTTTTTGCGGGATCCTAAATCCCTTCAGTTCTGCTTTGTACTGGAGGATCGCAACGCGTGTTTCCAGATCGGGAACGCCGATGTTGGCAAC
>JAFEGU010000079.1 GCA_018239725.1 Verrucomicrobiota bacterium
AGAGAAGGGTCTCGAAAAAACAAAGAGAGTCCGGCCAGAATTATTGAAATCGTAGTGTAAGGAATAACAAACATGAAACAGTGTCAAATTATCCAAGAAATCGAAGCTGTGCAGCTTAAAAAAAGTGTGCCGACGTTCCGTGTAGGCGATACCGTGAACGTGCATATGCGCATCATCGAAGGTGAAAAAGAACGTATCCAGATGTTCAGCGGCACAGTCATTGCCCGTAAAGGAACTGGCCTGTCGGAAACATTTTCCCTCTACCGTTTTTCTTACGGTGCAGGTATCGAAAGGGTCTTTTTAGTCCACAGCCCAAAGATCTCCAAAATTGAAGTCGTCAAGACAGGTAAAGTCCGTAAGAGCAAGCTCTACTACCTCCGTGGAAGCTCCGGACGTGCATCGAAAGTGAAAGAACATATCGGCGGCAAAGAAGCTGTTGCTGCAGCTCAACCTGTTGAAGCAGAACCAGCGAGCTAATCGCTTTTCTGCATTAATTCCGCTTGGATATGATTTGAAAACCCTTCCTGGATTTATGGAAGGGTTTTTCTTTTTTGAATGATTCCTAAGACAAATTCAGAGACAGCTTCGGCTGTAGGCCTGGCCTTCGGGTCGAGCGTCAAGCACTGGTTAATGATATAGTCTAACGAATCGGGGTTCCATCGATTGGGCAAATATTTTGCCTTCGCCCAAGAAAACTCTATTTCATCCATTGCGGCAAGCTTCCTATAATTTCCATCCATCTGCCCCATCCATCTTTGGAATTCCGCTCCATGCTTGAGGATGCTCAAACAGATCCCCATGCTCCAAACATCCATTTCTGGTTTAGCTTTGATCTTTTTCTCTTTAAAGTAAGAGGTGGGATCCTGATACCCAGGGCTTCCCCATACTTGCCGCAACCTTCTATCTGTGAAATGGGAATGGCCGAAGTCGCTTAAGAATACCTCATCATTTTCCATCAGAAAATTTTCGAGTTTAATATCCAAATGGACGATCCCGTTTTTGTGGAGGATCGACAGCATCCGAGCCATTTTGTAGGCGATCGGATAGATGAGCTTGTTCGACAGCGTTCCTTTAGCAGACAGGTGATGATTGAAGTAGTCTAGAAGATCTCCTCCTTGTTTCAAGTCAAGGATTTGGGCTATTTTGCGGATCCCTTGGAAATTTCGGTAAGTCACTATGGGCCCAATAATGTAATAGTTCTTCTCCGGATCGAGCTGTCGGAGCTTTTTCTGGATTGCCAATTCCGTTTTTCTGACTTGCGCTGCTGGCAGGCTCTTGACAACGACAGCCCTGCCATCAAGCGACAATCCAAATTTGACGGGGAGTTTTTGCGTTGTTCCATCAGTTATCCGATCTAAAAAAATATAACCCGATGTCACCTCTTCTTTTCTGCGGGCAAGAAAGGACCTTTCAATAGGAAAGGTGTGCCTTGAATAGTGGTGGAACTTCGGTGTTAGGTAATTTTCAATCGCGTTTACGTAGCTGGTGGTCTTGGCGAATTCTTCCTCCGATATGTCCAAATTGGGATTTGCGCGGAGCGTAGAGGAGATATCGATTGGTTGATGACCCTGTATTCTAGGACTTGATGAGGCTGCCATTTTTTTTAGTTCTCCAGATTAAATAATTAATTCTAAATTTAGACTTTATTTGTTGAATAATAATATAATTGCTTTAAAAGATCAATGTGTATTTTTGATTAATTATATTTTTAAATGCGCCAATGTCAGTTGGAATCAAATGTTCTACAAAAAACTCATGTCTGCCATACTCATTTTCAATCGCAACAGCGCAATACTGAAAATGGGTTCTTATGACAACGCTTACTGCAAGTGAACAGCAAAGACTGCAAGCTCTTACCCTCATTGAAAAGAATGCTCGGAAAAAAGGGTTTTCCTTGATTGCAGGAGTTGACGAGGCGGGAAGAGGACCACTTGCAGGACCTGTCGTTGCGGCTGCCTGCATCCTTCCCGAGGACGTTCTTGTCGAAGGGATCAACGATAGCAAAAAGCTTCTGCCGTCGCAGCGGTTTGCCCTTTTTCAGAAATTGCTAGAGATCCCAGGGATTTGTTATGGGATTGGTGTTGTCGATGCGCTTCGGATCGATCAGATCAACATCCTCAAAGCGACGTTTGAGGCGATGCTGGCCGCAGTCGCAGCTTTGTCCAAGAAGCCCGATTATCTTCTTATCGACGGCAACCGGATGCCGAAAACGGCAATTCCAGGGGAACCGATCGTTAAAGGGGATTCTCTTTCCCAATCCATTGCAGCCGCTTCGATCATTGCTAAAGAGACGCGCGATCACATGATGGATGAGTTCCATCGGCAATGGCCCCATTATGGGTTTGATCGGCATAAAGGATATGGGACTAAGGATCATTTGCAGGCGATTGAAACCTATGGTCCATGCCCGATCCATAGATTGACCTTTGAACCTTTGAAAAGCCGTGTTCACAATTAGGAGGTATTCCTATGGCAATTCGTTCTGTACATCCCATTATTGCAGGGCTCGAGTTTAGTCCTCTTCCCCATCTTCTTGTTCAAGAAGGTCATGTGATTGGCGCAACTTCCTCTTGCGTTAAGCTTTTGGAATGCGATCATGAGAATGAGATCCGCAATTCATACATCAAAGAATGGATCGTGGATTATGACCCTAATATGCCTCCGAGCCATGTTGTTAAAGTGCATTGCAAAGCAGGAAGTTTTTTTCAAGCGTTGGTTGCAAGGCACAATGTTGATTTCTGCGGACGGAATGTCGAGGTCATTTCCATTGACCGGTTTTCTGAACCCCAGATGCAAAAGACGGCTGAAGACCTGAATTTGCTCTCTCATGTGCTCAATCCATCGTTGACTCAACTCCATGAATTTTTGGATGGTACAAGCGATCAGGAAGGTAATGAATTTCCTCGACTGCGGAGGATGTCCTCTGATCTGAGTGATGGGGTTACGAAGTTCCGCTTTTATAAAATACTCGAAAATGGATCGATTGTGAATTCTCTTAGCAGGTTCAACCCAAGGGAACAATTGATGCAGATCATCGAGGCTAAGGCTGCTTTGCACCAGGATAAATGGGAGATCAAGGCTCAAATGCCGCTGTTTATGGACAAAGTTGTCCTCGACCAGGAAAAATTTAGATTTATCATCGAGGAAGTTTTACAAAATGCAATCGTCCATAATTCAGGAGGAAGGATCAATCTCTGTGCAACTGAGGAGTCCTTTTTAGGTAGAAGGCATCTAGTGATTGTCATTCAGGACAATGGAAAGGGGTTTGTTTGGCCGGAAGGATCTGAAACCTGTTCTGGTTCCCCTGTCAAACGATCGCATAGCGGCGGGGTTGGGCTTTCGATCTGTACGACATTTGCTGAAGCGATGCAAGGTAAGCTTGAGATAGTCAGCGGAGAAGGCAATGGTGCTATGGTCCGGTTGACGCTTCCATGCGCTATATCGTCTGATGCTATGGCGAAAACCGAATTCGGTCAGTCTAGCATTGGAATCGGAACACGCGATCGGGCTGTGTCTGCTCCTGTGTGTAAATCGCCCTTAATGATATCCTCCTCCGAGGTCAAACCGTATGTGAGCGCAATTAACTCGCCGAGGTCCGTTGAGGAGAAAGCAGCTCCTATTCAATTTAAGTATCACGCTTTGGTCGTTGAAGATAATCTAGTCAATAGCAAGGTGCTGAGCCGTCTGCTCGAAGGATTTGGACTCACATGCGATGTTGCAGAAAATGGCCTTGTGGCAGTCCAAAAAATGAGGGCTAATCCCAAAGCTTATGATCTCATTTTCATGGACCTGTTAATGCCTCAAATGGGTGGTTTAGAAGCGACTTCGATCATTCAAACAATTTGTGAAGAATCGCAGGTTCAGGTTCCTATTTTTGCCTGCACAGCTAATACAGAAGACGATCAACAATGTTTAGATGCTAAAATGATGGGTGTGATCCATAAGCCTGTTAAAAAAGATGCTCTATTGAAGGCGTTGGTTACTGTAGCAGAAAGCAAATAAAAAGTAGTTGATAATAAGAGATTTGCAGCTTTTTTAAAGAAAGGTTTTAGCTGCGGAGAACACAGAGGTCTTAGAGGCGCTTTGCAACAAAAGCACCTCTGTGATCTCTGTGGTTTTAAAAAAAGTTTTTTTAGCTCTACGAGCAATGGCTGGCTCTTCAAAGCGCTTGACTTGGGCAGGTGGGATCGGGTATACCTTATGAGGCAGTTGCACAATTTATTTGCCCAGCAACATCGCCCTTTTGAGGCCATTTCCATCCATTCTCCTTGGCCGGCCCACTTGGCGCCGACCTCGTCAAATGGAAGCTGCCAGCTCTGCTGGCCCTTGTAACTGGCCTCAAAATCATCGATTTTTCTGGGCAAAGCACTTTTGCAACTGCCTCATATGCCTAAGGTATTTACGATTTAGCAGGTTTTTTCGATGATCAAAAGCATGACCGCATACGGCCGTTTCAGTAAGGAAACCTCTTTTGGCCGGCTTGTCGTTGAGATCCACTCTGTGAACCGAAAGATGCTCGACCTATCGATCTACCTTCCCAAAGACTTCCTCCGTTTTGAGATCGAGGTTAGAAAGTGGGTGATGGCGCAATTGGAACGGGGACAAGTTACTGTACGGATCTCTCTGCAGCATGACGGAGCAGGAGAGAGGGTCTATGAAGATGCGCTAAGACAACTGCAGATGATCAAAGCGGCTTGGGACCAGATAGCCTTAAAGCTTGGGCGTGATCCTCAAAAAGAGGTGGATTTGCAGTTCCTCGTCGAACAAATGCAGACATTTAGCCCGATTGAGAAGGAAAAGGATGATGCTGCGATCCGCGATGCGCTAAAAGATGCGGTTGCAGGAGCTCTGCAGGATCTAATGCGCATGAAGGAGCTGGAAGGAAAAGTTTTGGCAGCCGATATGGAAGCTCGCTTGAATGTTGTCCAGAGCACCCTCAATACGGTTGAAGCAAAAAAGGGAGCCCCTCTGGCCCGCTATCAACAGAAGATCCGTGAGAGGCTTCAGGAGATAGGTCCGATGACTTCCGAAGTGGAAGATCGAGTCCATCGAGAGATTGCCTTAATGGCAGAGAAAGCGGATGTGACGGAAGAGATTGTTCGCGCAAATTCCCATATCCAGCAGTTTCAAATGCATTTAAATACGGCGGAGAAGGCAATCGGTAGAACTCTTGATTTCCTCGTTCAGGAGATGAACAGGGAGGCCAATACGCTGGCTGCAAAATCGATGGAGACGGAGATTTCTCTGGCCGTGGTCAACATTAAAAGCGAGTTGGAAAAGATCCGAGAACAAGTACAAAATATCGAATAAACATGGTTGCAAAGATCCTTGGGAACTTATCGCACGGGCTTGTTTTTATCGTCAGCGCTCCTGCTGGCACGGGAAAGACAACCTTGGTCAGGATGCTGATCAATGAGTTCGATTGCGTGGCGGAAAGCGTATCTTGCACAACGCGGAAGATCCGTCCAGGAGAGATTCCAGGAAGAGACTATTTTTTTTTAACCGACGAAGAATTTGAAGAGAAAAAAAAATCAGGGGATTTTTTGGAGTTTGCCGAAGTGTTCGGGCACCAATACGGCACCTCTCGCGAATACGTGATGAAGAGCCAGTCGACTGGCAAACATGTGTTTTTAGTGATCGATACGCAAGGCGCGATGAGGCTGAAAAAAGAGAATTACCCCGCAGTCTATGTATTCCTTAGCCCTCCTTCGCTAGAAGAGTTAAAGCAGCGCTTGTGCAAGCGCCAGACAGAATGCCCTGACACGATCGAAAAGAGGCTCTCTTGGGCAGAGCAAGAGATGGAAATGGCCCGCCATTACGATTATCATATCGTCAATGACAACTTAGAGAATGCGTACACGATTTTGCG
>JAFEGU010000007.1 GCA_018239725.1 Verrucomicrobiota bacterium
CGACCAGATCTTTTTCTTTCCAATCCGATCCTTGCGAGAAAAAAAACAAAAACCCTGCCGAGGTCATTGGCAGGGTTTTGATTTAGACTAGAGATCAAAACGGAGCTTATTGCTCCCCGTCAACTCCAATTTCGACCAAGATATTCAACAAGACTCGGGATAAAACTTCCAAGTTATCCAAATAGTGGTTGAGGCCATAATTGGAATCGCCTGCAGGCTCCTCATTCACTTTCCAAATGCCTATGAAGATTTGCTCGCGGAGATCTGCTGCAAAATTCGATCCTTCGACTTTAGCTTTGATCTGGGCTTTGCACTTTTCGACAGACCCGGATAATGCAAAAGTATCCGTTGCTCGGTCAATGGAATTAAGCATGTCTGCAAGGCTTTTAGCTGCTGGGTTCTTTGCTATGGCAGCTTGGATTATTTGGCCCATTGCGTTGTCGCTCTCTCGCGCCTTTTGCTCCCTTCTTCGTTCAATCCGCGCTTGCACAACTTCAGTAGCATCGTCAATACGGTGCAGATGGAACACGATGTTCTCTTTTCCATAAGCGATCGGATCAATATCTGAAGGGACTCCATCATACTCATCTTCAAATGCGATTTCGGCGATCTGAGCATAGAACGCATTGAGGTCCTCTTCATCGGCAAACGTCTTAACCATCTCCTTGTGCACATCGCGTCGGACTGCAATCATCAATGCTTGTCTGAGGACAGCAGGATCGTCGTAACGGTGGACAACGCCCCAATTGTCGCCAGACTTTTCACCGCCTAATCTCCAGATCTCATAATTGATCGTGTCAGCAAGACCGTTTTCAGAAAGCCTACCGATCATCGCTTCAATTCGTTCTCTAAGCTCAGGCTGGATTGATGATACGCCATCAAGCTCTTCGAAAATGGATATGAACTCATGTTTTTGAGGCGGAATATAACGCGGAGGTTCGCTGAATCCATTAAAATTTAAGGCAGGTATCAGGTCGCCAAAATCCTCAAGAGTCTGAAATACTCGTCTTGCAAACTTCACATCTTTAATTGCATCACGAAGTTCGCCGGTGTAATAGCAAGCGTTCTCTTTCATCCAAACCCTCGGATTTTCAACTTCCGGCCCTCCAATGATTTCAAAGAGTTTTGCATAGACATTATCC
>JAFEGU010000080.1 GCA_018239725.1 Verrucomicrobiota bacterium
AGACATCCTTATAATTAAGACAATCTGAAAACGATATTAATTATAAAACAAAAGACTTTTAATATTTATAAAATAAGCAAGTTACACAAAAAAACAAAACAAAAAAAACGTTCATTAGCGATGAATTCGAGAGAAAAATTTAATTAAAAAAAAGGCAACACCTGATCAGATATCGCCCAATTAATTATTCGAAAGAAATTTAAATATTAACCTTTTCTTTCTAATTTATGTGGCAGAAAACCAAGTAATCATTTGAATTTTCTATACCGAAAGAATAACCGTCTTCAGAACCTATCTCAAAGCTGGACGGAAACGATCGAGGATCTTTCTAGATTCTTTTCATAAAAGTTCGTTTCGGATACATAACGGAGGCGGTATCCTGACTTGTCGTAGAGGAAGGTGCTCAAGTTGCCAAGCAAGGGGACCATTTCAACTAAACCACGTCCATAATTCGTCATTCCATGGCAAAAGGAAGGAAGATAGATGAACTCAATCGTATATTTGACATGGTTCAACTTTTCCTGCCTATCCTTTCCGGTAAGAAGACCTTTTGCAGTCATAAATATTCCAGCGGCTAATCCCCCAATTATTTCTGTCAAACCGAATGCAATCCGGATGGATCCTGAGATATTAGAAACAACAGGGATATAGCCTGCCACATTAAGTCCTTGCTCAATTGTGTACAAAACACGTTCCACAGCTTCCTGAGTTGGACGCATGTAGGCAATGAATTCCAGATAACTTTTCATATCAGCGATGCGGCTGTCGATATCTCTATCTACTTTGCCATGTAAGCGTGCACGACGATCAGCATAGTGATCGGCAAGGTAATCGGGAAGGGCCGCATCCAATTCCGTCTCGGCGTTAATTGCATAAATATTTGCCATAAACATTTCTTCCTTTAATCTGAATTTTACAAACGCCAAAATTATACAACAAAACCATATTAAATTAACTAAAATTGATATATTTACAATAAAACTTGCTATTAATTTGTTTAATCAATCAAATTTTATATAAATGAAAAAAGGCGACATCTGAAGAGATGTCGCCTTTTGAGCGGATCAAAAGTAAATTATAAATCTACTTTTTCTTACTAGCTAACGCGCGCACTCGACTGTTCTTCACACCATAGGTGAAGTAGATCCAGCATCCGATGCACATCCAAACAATCAGTTGAACCCATGTGATGCCAGGCAAAGCAATCATTTGAATCACGCATGCAAGCGTTCCTGCAAGCGGGATCCAAGGTACAAAAGGTGTTTTGAACGGACGGTGCAGCGTCGGCTGCTTATAACGCAGCACCAGGATACCGAAGCACACGATCGCAAATGCCAGCAATGTGCCCATCGATGTCAACTGCCCTAAAATTCCAACTGGGAATACCCCTGCAAAGATCATGCATGCCAAAGTCACCATCATTGTTGTAAAGAATGGCGTATGGAACTTGTCATGTATCTTGCCGAAAGCTTTTGGCATAAGTCCATCTTGCGCCATCGTGTAGAAGATACGCGCTTGACCGAGCAGCATGACGAGGACGACAGATGTTAATCCTGCCAAAATAGCAAGTTTGATCACGAAACGGAGCCAAACAAACTTAGATCCCAACGCATTGACAGCCAGTGCAATTGGATCAGGTACATCGAGGATCGTGTAACTGACTAGTCCGAGAAGAACTACGCCGACAATGATATAAACAATGGTTGATATCCCGAGCGATCCGAGCATCCCGATCGGCAAGTCTTTTTGAGGATTGCGCGCTTCTTGGGCAAGGGTCGAAAGGGCATCGAAGCCGATAAAGGCGAAGAAAACAACGCCAGCGCCGCGTAGGACGCCGCTAAAGCCGAACTGTCCCCAAACACCGGTATTTTCTGGGATAAATGGAGTCAGGTTGTCCATGTTGATATAGGCAATACCGCACCCGATAAAGAGAACGATGACGCTCATCTTAATGACGACCATCACGTTATTAAAGCTCGCCGCAGCCTTGATCCCGACCGCGACAAGGATGCCCATAATGGCAACGATGAGCATCGCAGGTACGTTAATAAGAGAGCCTGTTTGGCTCCAACCAGTAACAACATCATAGTTTAAAGGAGCGCTCGCAATCGCTTTTGGCACGATGAGCCCAATATCTTGAAGCAAACTGACAAAATATCCGGACCAGCCGACAGAAACGGTGGCAGCGGAAAAAAGGTACTCCATTGTCAATCCCCATCCAATGATCCATGCTGTCAGCTCGCCCATGGTCACATAGGCATACGAATACGCGCTTCCTGCAATAGGGATCAATGAGGCGAACTCAGCATAGCAAAGGGCTGCGAAAACGCAGATAATTGCAGCTAAGACAAATGAAAGCAGGATACCTGGCCCAGCATATTCTGCTGCTGCCTGTCCGCTTAATACAAAGATTCCAGCTCCGATAATAGCACCGATCCCCAATGCGACGAGGTTGAAGGCGCTCAACGATCTTTTCAGGCCGTGCTTGGTTTCGGCAGCCTCATCCAGCAGGGACTTGATCGTCTTTTTAATGAATAGTCCTTTTGACATAGATCCTTAATGGTTGACTTTACGTCAAAAGGATAGCGGTCAATGGATTTTTACAACAGGAAAAAACCCGATGAAGAAAACAACCGATTGATTCATTACTCGCCATGGTGGCGCAGAGATGCTTCCCAGTTCTTGATGAACTCTAATATTTTTTTCTTATCAGGCTGGGTGCGCAAGAATTGAAGCGCTTTCTCATCGCTGCACAGATGGGCGATTTTTGCGAGCAGGTGCAAGTGGCGCTTGTCGCTGCAGGCAAAAAGGAAAAATAGGGTGTGGACAGGCTTGCCGTCCAAAGCTCCGTACTCGATCGCCTTTTCCGGGAATACGACGACGACGCTGTCGAAAGGGCCTTTTGTCAAAAAATCTCTTGTATGAGGAACGGCAATTCCGTTGTTAAGCGCGGTCGGCATTAGTTTTTCCCGATCAAGCAAAAGCTCGGAGAGCACCTCAGCGTCAACGCCGAGCTTTCCCGAAATGGCCTTTGTTGTGGAGCGGATCAGCTCCTCTTTGTTCTGTCCCTGAGCATGGTTGAAGGCCTCTCCCTGGTGGATGGCACGATAAAGGCCGAATTGCTGCATCCCGCCTCTTGCAGCTGCTGGTTCGAGATCGTTGGTTTCTTCGACAGGAGGGTAGATCTGCTTCTCTCCGAATGGGGAAAATGCTTCATCTAAAGGCTTCAGCTTGCAGCGGATCATCCAATTTTCAATCTCGCTCCGGCTAAAACGGTACTGATGGTTTAACCGGTATCCCGGGATCCTTCCATCTGAGAGCCAACGGCGAATCGTTGTTTCAGAGACATTTAAAAGCTCGGCGACGTCTTTGATTTTGAGATCCATAACCTGCAGTTCCTTAAAAATTAAAAATACGTGCTCGAATTAGATTCTTACAAGGAATGCCTGTTTTTTTGAAATAAGAAAATCAAAATTAAGCAAGTTCTCGACTTTGCAAAGTCGAATTAACACCCTTGAAACAGGTCGATCACTTCTTGTGCGGTTTTCGCCTTGAGCAGTTTCTTTCTCCGTTCTTCATTCTTGATCGCCATGGTGAGGTGGGAAAGAATTTTGAGATATTCCGTCTGTCTATCTTCCGGGCCGCCGATGAGAAAGATCAAACGGACGCGGCCTCCGTCCAAAGCATTCCACTCTATCCCCTCTTTTTTTTGGATCCCGACTGCAATGAAAAAATCGGGGTACCCTTTCAGCTTGGCATGGGGAATGGCAACACCTAGGCCGATCCCGGTAGAAACGATCTTTTCCCGTTCTAATATCGCATGATAAAAATCTGTGCGGTCTTGAAGTTTATTCAATTTTTCAAGGCTGCTGACGAGCTGGTCGATCGCATCGTCGCGGGCGCCAACATCGAGAAACGAGATGAGACGCGGATCCAAATAATTGGATATCGTCACAATATCCTCTTTTTTAAAAATTTTTTTTAGATCGGCGATACTCAACGCGATCTGGTGATTAATGCGTGCCAGTATGGCCAAACCCACCCTCGCCTCTTGAAGTGACTGCCAATAATTCTTCTCGGACAAAAAGGGCTTTGGCAACTGGGGCTAGCACAATTTGAGCTATGCGCATACCAGGAGTGATAATGAAAGGCATTTTCCCATGATTGATCAGAATGACTCCAACTTCTCCTCGATAATCGGCGTCGATCGTACCTGGGGTATTTAATACAGTGATCTGGTTCTTAAGGGCAAGGCCGCTTCGAGGCCTCACTTGGATTTCGTATCCTTCAGGGATGGCAAACTTTAGTCCCGTAGGGACAAGCTTCGATTCTCCAGGAAGCAATGCGATATCGTTTTCAATATTAGCCCTGACATCGGCCCCTGCGGCAAGCTCTGAGCCATAGGTAGGAATGCACTCTTCATTTCCGGCCAGTGTCGGAATCGGAATCTCTTGCATATTGAATCCAGCAGTTATTTAGGCTTCTTATACTCCACGTGGATAAAAAGTTAATTTCTGCCAGCGTTGGCAGATTTTTAACTTTTTCCCCGCATGCAGTATTAGCGTGCGCCCACTTCCATTTCTTCTGCCATCGAGATCAGTTCTTTAAGCTTTTGCGGCAATTTGCTCAAAGATTGACCATAAAGGACACGGAAAGCAGCCGAGTCTTGATAGGCGCGCTCATTGCCTGTTAAAAATTCTAAAAATTGGAACAACTTTTCTTTTAATTGATGACGATTAACAATGCAATCAATCATTCCTTTCTCAAGCAAAAACTCAGAGCGCTGGGCACCCGGAGGCAGTTTTTGCCGGATAGTCTGCTCGACGACCCTCGGCCCTGCAAACCCGATCAAGGCATCAGGCTCTGCAATGATGATATCGCCAAGCGAGGCGAACGAAGCGGTGACTCCGCCCGTTGTCGGATTTGTCAAGATAGAGATATAAGGAAGTCCGGC
>JAFEGU010000081.1 GCA_018239725.1 Verrucomicrobiota bacterium
AAAAATGAGGATTGTGAAGTGCAACTACATCATCAGCGAGATGTGTTCAAATAAGCGGATAGCCCTAAACGATAACCAACAATCAGGCGGCCTTCTCGGCGAATTTCGTCAAAAGATCCAGGAAGAGGAGCAAAGACTCCTTATTGGCAACCATTTATTCGAAGCGTTTTCACCCGAGAGCAATGCGCCAAAGAAGACATTGATCGACCATTCGGGCAGCTAATCAAAAAAGTTTTTTACTTATATCGTAATCGGTCAAGTTCTGTCAATTTGGACTATCTGCCCGGTTCGCGCCCAAGGACGCTTCACCTGTTGCGCACTGCGAAGGTTCACCGAACCTTCTCGTGTTTCCACAGCCAAATCGATCCTCATCCTCTCCCTTCCCGCTAGGGGAAGGGCTTCGTCTTTCGGAACCAGTTCGCAGCCAAGGCTGCTTTACCTGCTCTTCACTGCCACCGGTTCGTGCCCAAGGGCACTTCACCTGCTCCTCAGTGCGAAGGTACACCGTACCTTCTCGTGCATCCGCAGCCTCGTTTGTAATCTTCTCGTCAAATTTTACTTGTAGATGTTGACCGCAACGACGCCGCTAGCAAATTCTGTCGTATTTCTACCTGCAAAGGTAAACCAAGCGCCGGCGATGATACCGACATTTGCGTTCCAGTTGTATTCAAATGCTGGGGCAACGCTGAACTGTTCGTTGGAAGGACCTCCCATTGGAGCTGTTGCTTTTCCGCTGAACCGGGTCTTGTTTTCATGTACGTATTGGAAGTCGCAGGCGAGAACCCAGTTCGCTGTGAGCGATAATTCCATACCGAGGATCGAGACAAATGTGTTGCCTGGATAAGCTTTTCCGTGGGTTCCTTTGGCGCCTCCATATGCATTCAAATTTTTTACATGAACAGGATTAGGAACAGTGTATCCAAAATAGAGGCGGGGAGCATAGTAATGGACTCCTGAAATATGGAATAGGCGTGAAAAGACTAGCGCAATAGTCTCATTCCATGTGCCAGCGCCTCCGATGTCGGTTCCCAGCTTATGAGCGTCGAGCTTTTGGTACTTTCCGATAGGAGCGTTGGCTTTAACAGTCAATTTGATCGCGGGCCACCACTTCCCAGGCTTATCATAGAGAAGCTGGATATCAAGTACGAGAGGAAGATCGTTGATCACCCATTCGGAAGCTCCATCGGTATGATTCCAAGAGAATTGGGGGACGATTTCAACGTCGATCGGCTTTACTACACCATATTGTATTGGAATCTGGACGTTAACGTTATAGAACTTGGGGATGGATGTCGTATGCCAATTAGGGCCATAATGTCCGAAGTTTGTCGTCGCAAACAAATAAGGTTCGATGTTCCAGTGGCCAGCAGGGACGACGTGTCCAGAAGGAGCTAGCAAAGGACCAGTGAACCAAGGCAAATTGGGAGGCAGCTCCTTTTTTTTCATTTCAGGCGTTTCATGGTGCAGGATATAGTCGGAATAGCCGGTCAGCGGGAAACAGAAAAGTCCAACTGCAAGAGCGCAGGTCCTTAAAAAGAGCTTCGAGCGTTCATTCATACGTCATTGCCTCCATTCAATAATGAATTGACAATGTACTTCATTAGCAATTAATTGAAAAACGAAATTTCATTTTCGTCGACCAGCGGCTCCAAGGCTATTCCAGGTTTGGCATCTCCTATCAGGTCATGGACTTGCTTGCTTTATTTCGCAGAACGATCTATGATCTGATGCGATTTACAACGTCTATCTTAGAATTTAGGAGGCTGCGATGCATATCTTTCATTCCATGGGCCACGTATTAGGAGGAACCCTGCTTATCGCGGGTACCACGATCGGGGTCGGTATGCTTGCGCTTCCCGTTGCTACAGGCGAAGCAGGTTTTATTCCAGCGATCGCCATTTACATTATTTGCTGGCTGTTCATGCTTTGCACCGGACTTCTTCTGCTCGAAGTCTGCTCCTGGATGCCTAAAGATTCGAACCTGATTACGATGGCTCAACGTTTGTTGGGACCTATTGGAAAAGATGTTTGCTGGGTCGTTTACCTCTTTTTATTTGTTACTGTGATGATCGCTCACGTCGTGGGAGGAGGCGCTGTCTTAGGGGAGATTACAAATGGGAAGATCCCTGGCTGGGCGGCCATGATCGTCTATGTGATCATCTTTTCTCCTGTTGTCTATTTCGGAACAAAATGGGTAGACCGTTTGAACCTGACATTGATTTCGGGTGTTGCCATCTCCTATTTCCTGTTCATTGCAGTTTCTTATGACCATGTCGATGTCTCTTTATTAAAACGATCCGATTGGTCGAAAGCATGGCTTGCCCTTCCTGTCCTCTTTACAGCATTTACCTTCCAAGTCATCATTCCGACTTTAATGACCTACATGAACAGGGACGTCAAGAAAGTGCGCATGACGATCATCATGGGCACAACCATCCCATTACTTGTATACTTGGTCTGGGAATTTTTAATTCTTGGGATCATTCCTGCTGAAGGCCCCAATGGCCTGATCGTGGCAGCTCAAAAAGGGTGGAATGCCGTCATGCCGTTAAAAGAGCTTGTCGGAAGCTCTATTGTATTTGGAATCGGCAAAGCGTTTGCATTTTTTACCATGACCACTTCCTATATCGCCCTCGCTCTTGCTTATCTTGATTTCTTGGCCGACGGGTTGAAAGTGCAGAAAAAAGGGGGTAAGAAAGTGCTGCTGTGCTTGGCTGTATTCGTTCCCCCAACATTGGTCGCATTGACCTACCCGCATATTTTTATCACGGCATTGAGCTATGCAGGGGGTTTTAGCTGCGCGATCCTGTTCGGTCTATTCCCGCCTTTGATGGTATGGGTCGGCCGCTACATCAAGAAATATGATAAAAATCCTCAGATCCCTGGTGGAAAGCCATTTCTGTTCTTCTTGATGCTGTTCGTTCTGGTTGAACTCGGAATCGAAATTGGACAGGAATTCGTAAAGTAGGAGATAAGGCTGCATGGAGGTTGTCGAGCTCTCGCTTTCTGGATTAAAGCTGGTGCGTCCTAAAGTCTTTTCGGATGCGCGTGGCTTTTTTCGCGAGACCTACCGGCAGCCTCTTTATGAAAAGGCTGGGATCAATTGCGCATTTGTTCAAGATAACCATTCCTATTCCAAAAAAGGGACAATCCGAGGGATGCACTTTCAGCGCAGCCCCGGACAAGATAAGCTGATCTCGGTCGTAGCCGGAACCATTTTTGATGTCGCCGTCGATATCCGTCCTGAGAGCCCCACATTTGGAAATTGGGAAGGGGTTATGCTTGACGGCACAAAAGGGGAGCAGCTCTTTATTCCCCGCGGGTTCGCCCACGGGTTCTGCGTCGTGAGCGATGAGGCGCATCTGCTCTATAAAGTCAGTTCTCTTTACGATCCGAAGGAAGAGATGGCTTTTGCCTTTGATGATCTCGATGTCAACATCGATTGGCCCGTTTCCCAGCCAATTGTTTCTGAGCGGGACCGCAGCAGCCCAAGATTCAAGGAGATATTCCAATGATACTATGGGTGACTGGCGGACAGGGGATGCTCGGCAAAACAGTGAAGCAATTGTGCGTTGAAAAAGGGATTCCCTGCATCGCTACGTCCCATTCTGAAGCTGATCTTACTAATCCTCCTGTTCTCTTGCACCTTGCTGAACGGATTCAGCCTACCCACATCATCAATTGCGCTGCCTATACTGATGTCGACGGGGCTGAAAAAAATGAAGAAAAAGCCTACGCCGTCAATGCATTAGGCGCTCGGAACCTTGCCTTGGCTGCTATAAAAGTTGGCGCAAAGTTCATCCAGATATCGACCGATTATGTGTTCGACGGTTTTGCAACAGCGCCTTATCGGGAAGAAGACCAGTCCAGCCCGATCAACGTATATGGAAAGAGTAAATGGGAAGGGGAAAAGCAGGTATTAGATGCCTATCCTAAGGCATGCATTATCCGCACTTCATGGCTATTTGGCGCTCAAGGAAAAAACTTTATTTCTTCAGTTCACAACTGGCTTCAAGACAAGGAAAAAATCCAAGTCGTTGCTGATCAGTGCGGCCGTCCTACCTATGTGCAGGATCTCGCGCACGCTGTGTTAGACTTGCTCGATGCGGAAGGAATTGTCCATTTTGCCAATGCAGGAGCGATCTCTCGATACCAATTGGCTCTCGATATCAGGGAAGAGATGCTAAAATGCGGCAAGCTTGTCCGATGCATCCAGATTGAACCCGTTGCCAGCCAACAGTTCCCAACGCCTGCAAAACGTCCATGCTATTCGGTTTTGGCAACGGAAAAATTCACGCAGATTACGGGAAAACAGCCTCGCCCTTGGAAAGAGGCTATAGGTGAATACTTTGAACATGTCAGCGCCGCTTCCTAAACGCTTTTTAGTCACAGGCGGAGCAGGCTTTATTGGCTCTTCCTTCATCCGATACGGGCTTAAGAACATTCCATGGTGCGAGAAGATCGTCAATTTGGACCTGTTGACCTATGCGGCAAACCTTGACAACCTCGCATCGGTCGCTGACGATCCCCGCTATCTTTTTGCGCAAGGCGATGTGCGCGATGAAGCCTTTGTCGAGTATCTCTGTGTTCAAAACGATATCGAGGCGATCGTTCATTTTGCAGCTGAAAGCCATGTTGACCGGAGCATCCGAGGCCCGCGAGCCTTTTATGAAACGAACGTCGGAGGGACGATCTCCCTTCTCGAGGTAGTTAGACGCCATCCGCATATCCATTTCCATCATATTTCGACTGATGAGGTCTTCGGCTCCCTTGGGCTAGAAGGATTTTTTTCTGAAGAGTCTCCTTATCGCCCGAACTCTCCCTATTCTGCATCCAAGGCAGCTTCCGATCATTTTGTGCGGGCTTATGAACACACTTACGGCCTTTCAACAACGCTGTCCCATTGCACGAATAATTACGGTCCTGGCCAGTATGTAGAAAAATTGATCCCTTTCATGATTGCTTCCTGCTACCACGAAAAGCCTCTGCCTATTTATGGAAAAGGGGAAAACGTCCGCGATTGGATCTTTGTCGACGACCATTCTGAGGCTGTATGGATGATCTTGGAAAAAAGGGAAAAAGGGCAGACTTATGGAATTGGCGGCAGATGCGAGAAGAGGAACATTGATATCGTTCACGCGATTATTGATGAGATTGCAAAAATTCGGCAAGTCGATGTAAAGAAGTTTTACGATCTCATCCAGTTTGTTCCAGACAGGCCGGGGCATGACCTTCGCTATGCAATCGATTGCTCAAAGATCCAAAAAGAGATCGGCTGGAAGCCGCTGCATGATTTTCCCAGCGGCATTCGTAAAACAATTGCCTGGTATTTAGAAAACCCAACAAGGCTGCACATTGTATGATCGGTTCTAAAAAAATTGTCTGTGTGATCCCAGCGCGTCTCAAATCGACCCGTTTTCCTAAAAAAATGCTCAGCATGCTTGCTGGAAAGCCTTTGCTGCAGTGGGTCTGGGAAAAAGCGAGCGCTATCTCTCTTTTTGACGAGGTTGCCTTTGCTGTCGATGCTGAAGAAACAGCTAGGCTGATCGATCGGTTCCATGGGAAGCATATCATGACATCGGAGCAGTGTCCTTCAGGGACGGATCGTCTTGTCGAACTGATGCGGCGCAATCTTGTTGATGCCGATATCTGGGTGAACTGGCAAGGGGATGAGCCTTTTATCAATGAAGAGATGATCCAGGACCTTCTTCAAACCTGTGAAACCGATGGAAGCGATGTCTGGACGCTCAAGAAAAAGATCGAGAAAATGGAGATGGCCCATAGCCCCCACGTTGCAAAGGTTGTGTGCGACCACAGAGGTTTTGCACTATACTTCTCCCGCAGCATGATCCCCTATTACCGGGACGCATCCCCAGGAGAGCACAAGCTCTTTTTCAAGCACATCGGCATGTACGCCTATACGCGCGAAGCGCTTCAGAAGATCTCTCAATTAAAGCCATGCGAGATTGAGCTTGCAGAGCAGCTTGAGCAGCTCCGTTTTCTCTATAACAATCTAAAAATCCGCGTCCATGAGACCCAGCACGAGGTCTTCGGCATCGATCTGCCTGAGCATTTGGCCGCTGCAGAGAGCTTTGTTGCTCGTCATCTTGTTTAAGTTGTTTTTTTAAGCAGCTTAGGTGTTTTCTTCTGCCGCGTGCATCGTCACATGGCTTGGCCGGTACGCAGTCAAGGGTGCAACTTCTTGAAGCTGCAAAGTGCATCTGGGTTGCTTCTCAGTTTGTTACCTTGGAAATCAAGAGATTTTAGATTTTTAAATTTGCTGATTTCAAGAGGTGTCACGGCGAATCTCTGGTCAGATAGGTTCAATTGAGTGACGTGGCGGAGCTGTTCTTCATTTGAAGGAAGGTTTATCCACTCTCGAATTTCTTGAATATTCTTCGGTTTTTCAGCTCCTTGAAAGTCCAGGTCATCGCAGATAATCAGCCATAATTTGATAAGAGAGGTGTCCAGTTGCGCCTGCATGTTTTCATACTGGCAAGGAAGAGCGCCTAACACTGGGCGGCCAATTAGAACGGAAGCGCCGCCGTTTTGAAATTCTTGGGTCAGCAGAGAAAATCGGTTCCATAATGCATTGCAGGAATTTTCTTAAGTCAAGGGACTCGTGCAATTTTGATGGGTCTGATCCATGACGACGCGGAGCGAAGGGATCTGTGTCTGGGTTAATAGGTTCCAACCACAAGAAAGAATGTTCTTATCCGCAAGAATGCTCCAGCCCCTTGATACTTGGCGAATGATGCAGAAGGCTTTAGGTTCCGATGATCCATTTGAGTTGAAAACGGTGTGTTGGAAAATAGGTGCGCAAGCATCGAGGGTAAGACCGCAATGATTAAAAATCGGACCAAATACCCTTCCGCTTCTTTCAAGAGCTGAAGAAACGAAATTGTCGCACCAAGAATTGTTGGCTGTTTCTGACGTATTTTTATAACTAGACATAATTGCCTCTAGTGCATGTTGTAGTTGCTGTAAAATATTTTAAACAAATTATTTTATGGTATTCTTTTTTTAGATTCAATTAATTAATAGAGCGTTTGCTTGGTCAATAGTTTGAGCCTGTAGAAAGGGTGAAATAATTTCTTTTAATCTAGTTGATTCGTTTGAAATAAAGAATTGGTTTTTCGAAGTCGTTGGTTAGTAATGATTTGAATTAATATTAGAGCGCTATCATTATTCCTCTTGGTTATTGATCTCTAGTATTAGTAGAGCTACTCTGGAAGTTCACTATTAAAATTAATTTTATCAAAAACCTTTTGACAACGCTGTTTTTTTAATTATCTCTAAAGCTTTCATTTTGTTTTAATTGCTTTTTAAGATTTAATTTTGAAAAAATAAATTTGCAAGAGTTGGTGTGTGTTTTTTAATTAAAATACTTGTTTTATTGAATTTAATTGCTCTATCTATTATTGTTGTTAAATGTTAGTTGGGATTGGTTGTTTAAAAATAAAATACAATGAAACGAATGATTAAATAAAAAAAAGGATATATATGGCTGTTGCAGCTGTTCA
>JAFEGU010000082.1 GCA_018239725.1 Verrucomicrobiota bacterium
AGGAAATTGCAAAACTCAAAATCATCGATTTTTCCGGGCAAAGCAGTTTTGCAACTGCCTCATCTGCCAAAAGTATCGAATTTTTCGAGCTTCTGAGTTTTGTAATTTCGTCTCACACCAATCGATAGCATGCAAAAACAACGCGTATTAATTTTGGGAGCGGGCATATCAGGCCTTTCGCTCGCTTGGTACTTGAGCAAATCTTCTGTTCCACTTGACATCACGATATTAGAAAAATCAGAGCGGCCAGGCGGTTGGTTGCACACCGATCTTACCACCGGATTTCTTTTTGAAAAAGGACCGCGTACTTTTAAAGTCGATAAATCGCCTTCGACCGTTAGTCTGTTGCATGAGCTTGGCTTAGATGAAGAGATCGTTTGGTCGGAAGAAAGGCCCCACCATCGTTACCTTTGGGTAAAGGATCGGCTTTTGAGATTTCCAAGAAACCCTGTTTCTTTTTTGCTTTCTCCTTTGACAAAAGGATTCTTGCCAGCGCTTTTTACCGAGTGGAAAAAAGCGGTTCATTATGGCGATGAGACTGTATGGAATTTTGTAGCGCGTCGGTTCAATGAAGATGTCGCGCGCCTTTTTTTCGATCCGATGGTCGTTGGAATTTTCGGAGGGGACTGCCGCTACATTTCCGTGCGCTCCTGTTTTCCTACACTTAAACGATGGGAAGAAGAGCATGGATCGGTGACCAAAGGGTTTTGGAATGCACTCAAAGAAAAGCGAAAACAATCGAAGTTTTCCCCTACTATTCCTGAACTTCCGCTTTCGGCGATGTATTCGCTAAATGGCGGGATCGAACAGATCATCAAGACGCTTGTCCGCAAGGTGCCCGCAGACGTGCGGTATCGTTCTGAAGTGACCTCAATCAAGGAGATCGGTTCTGAAGTGGAAGTGGTCGCAAGCGACCAAGTGTACAAAGCCGATGCGCTCTTTTGCGCCCTTCCCGTTGCTCAAACGGGATATCTTCTAAGATCGCTGTCACCAGAGCACTCAGAGAAATTGTCCAAGGTGAAATCGTGCAGTGTGACTGTCATTAATGTCGGCTACACGCAGAATGTCCTTCCTGTCGAAGGTTTTGGTTATCTCACTTCGACATATTCCAAAGAGGATATTCTTGGCGTCGTCTTCGATTCGTCCGTGTTTCCACAGCACAACGAACGCCCCTTTGAAACGCGCTTGACGATCAAATTAGAAGATCGAGGGCTCTCTCGGGATTCGATGATTGAGAACGCCCTTCAAGGAATAAAGCGGCATTTGGGGATCACGAAATTGCCTGATGCTATTTCTTATAAGCTGGCGATCAATGCTATTCCGCAATATGGAGTGGGCCATTTGGATATGATGGCCAAACTAGAAAAAGATCTTATGCAAAAGCTGCCTCGGTTCCGATTTGTAGGCAATTACTTAAGTGGAGTTTCAGTCGACCAGTGCATTGCCAGATCTAAGGATGTTGCACAGCAATGGTCTGCGCAGCATCTTTAACGCAGATCTGCAGCGCTTGATAAAGCTGGTTCAAGTCATCGGGCGTATGCAGGATGTTGACAGTAATGCGGAGTTTGTAACGGCATGCGCCGGAAGATGGCTCTGAAATCATATCGCAGAGGATCTCCCGTTCTATTAGGCTTTGCCAAATCGAAGCTGCCTCCTCTTCTTCTTGATAGCTTAGAGTGATAACGTGTCCATGGGAGCGATGGACAGGAAAGCCGAGCTTGTTCAACTGAAGGAGAAGCCAATGGCAGCGGTGTTCCAATTGCCGCCGTTCTCCTTCCATCTGCGGGATCCATTCAAGGGCCGCATCGATTATGCCAAGCGTCGGGATCGAAACAGGATGTTCCTGCCAAAACGGGTAAGCGGACATCAGATAATCGCTTAATTGTTTTTTGCAGGCGATAAAGGCAGCTGGGATGCCGCATGAATCGACAAGGCTTGCAATGATACAGTCGATCCCGCTGCGCTGGGCAGCAAGTCCAAGCCCATCGTCGCCCTTCATTCCAAAGCCCAATGAATCATCTACGATAAGAATAGACTGGCTATTTTGCGCAATGAGGATGATCTCCTCCAAAGCAGCGACATCCCCGCTTGATGCGAACAGCGATTCGGTGAAGATCACTTTGGAAAATGGATCCAGGTGCGCAGTTGTCTTCAACAATTCTTCCAGGTGCACGGGATCATTGTGATGGAATCGGACCACTTGTGTTTTTTTAGAGTCGATGATCTCTAAAAGGAGGGGATGGCACCCTTCGTCGACAAACACGAGTGAGTTTGGTTGTGTCAGTCGAGAAATAAGGATTGAAAGCGCAGTAAATCGGCTGGGCAGGAAAAAGGTCTGGGGCATTCCGAGCATTGCCGCAAGCCTATCCTGCAACTGCTGTTGGCAAGGAAGGCATTCTCTCGGATGGTTGAAGATTGTTGTCCCAATGCCGAATTGGAGCAGGTACTTCATCGCATTTTTTTTCAGATCGTTTTGCTGGGAAAGTCCAAGCGTGTCCTGTCCGCAGAAGTGGAGCAATTTTTTCTCTTTCCACAGCAGGTGGGTTCCATCGATTGGGACGATCGGTTCATGTGCAGTTGCTGGAGATTGGGGAAGCTGTTCCAAAAATGCGAATTTCATCGGCGTAGCCCTCATGCTTTAGCATAAAGTAAGAGTAAAATTTTTTCAGAAAAATAAGATTTAACGCAAGGGTTAATGCATTCTTTGTGTCAGAGACTGCAGGTGAAAAAATCTTCAGTGGGTATTTCAGGTGCTGATGAGGCAGTTTTGCAACTGCCTTAAAGATATCAATTTAGAGAAGTAGATCTTCAATGATTTGGTAAGGCGCACATCCAAAAAATGGCATTTGCCATGGCATAGAGAGGAACAAAGCAAAAGCGGCGGCTTGCTTTGTACTTCTTTCTTAAGTATCGAGACCATACAAAGTAGATGCTGACAGGCATTGATATAGGAACGCAAAAGCTGAAAAACACAATCGCGGCAACGACGGCCGGTGAAACGGTTGGACTATCGGCCACCATTCCGGTAATCGCAGCAAATTGCAGAGTTGGAAGGAAGATTAATATGTAGAGAACGGTGGCAATCCAAGCGAAGATTTTGGTTTTGTTCCTTTCCCGATTTTCTAGAAGTGAAGTTTCCATAGGCTGATTCTTTGGTTTAAGCGCGAAACAGGATGGGATGCAGATTGTCCTTTAGCAAATCTCCAAACACATAGCCTAGTTTTTTCCATTGGTGGGTATGGGGATCATTCTTGCATAAGCGGTAGAACGTCTTTTTAAAGCCATAGGCTAAGATCATCAGGCGCAGGTCCTTTTGAGAAAAGAGGTCTTTCCAAGGAATGACTTTATCGGGTGAAAGGAAGATGGCGCTTCCTGCCTTGGAAGGGATGGGACATGTTTGCGGATCGCATGGATCAACAGGGAGTTCCGATAAGCGGAGGATCAGAGCGCCGGAAAGGGGATTGGCGCAGCTGAGATCGTTAAGCGAAAGGGAGTTCGAAAGAGGGGATTCGGAACCGGTTCCTGTATCGAGGTATTGATCGAAGGCGATGCGGAGCAAAGGTGATTGAAACAGCTGCGCTGCAATCTCAGAAAAGGTTGCTTTGAAAAGTGTGTGCTTAAGCGTTGCGTTGTCGCGCCAAAGATCAAAGCCCGAGTCAAAAATTGCGCTGCGAGGAAGTTCTGCCATGCGGATGGAAGAGGTCTTGAGCCGAGCGCACAGTGTAGTATCGATCTCTTTTTGCAAGGCAGCTACGGAATTGGCATCGAGAAAGTCTTCAAACTCGATGAAGCCGTTTTTTCCGTAAAAGTCTTTGTGGTCACTGTTCAAAGCAAAGCGCATAGAAGATTTCCAGAATTTATAGCCTTCGAATCCGTTCTAGGGCAAGGGTTGTCTTTTGGTGTGTGGAAAATGCTGAAAGGCGGATGAAGCCTTCGCCGTGCTGGCCAAAGCCGCTTCCTGGAATGGTGATCATGTGGCATTGTTTCAGCAACAGGTCGAAGAAATCCCAGGAAGATTTTTTAGGAGGCGTCTTCCACCAAATGTAGGGGGAGTCGATCCCGCCGTAGCAAGTGTGCCCGAGTTCTGTTAGCGTGTCGAGGAACCGCTTGGCCTCCCTAAGATACGATTGGACCTGAGCTTGTGTCTCTTTGCCCCCTTGAGGCGAATAAACGGCCTCTGCTCCCTTTTGGATGGGATATGCAGCTCCATTGAACTTGATGGCTTGGCGTTTCATCCAGAGGCTGAAGAGGGGTTGCTCTTTTCCGTTGATCATCCCCTTGACCGTTTTCGGAAGGATCGTATAGGCGCAGCGCAGCCCGGTAAAACCAGCTGTTTTTGAAAAGCTCCGGAACTCAATGGCGCATTCTTTGGCCCCTTCGATTTCGAAGATGCTGCGAGGGACGTCGGGCGAAGTGATGAACGCTTCGTAGGCATTGTCGATGAATAGGATCGCTTTCTCTTTTAACGCGTAGTCAACCCATTTTTTTAATTGGGAGCGGTTCATGGCGATCCCGGTCGGATTATTGGGAGAGCAAAGATAGACCAGGTCGCAATGCTCTTTGGGCGGTTCGGGGAAAAAGCCGTTTTCTTCTAAACAGGGAAGCGAGATGACCTTCTTTCCGGCAAGCAGGCAAGTATCGAGATAGGCGGGATAAGTAGGGTCGGCGATTCCGACGGTAACGGATGGGCAAAACAATTCTTGAATGTTGACGGTGTCGCTGTTGGTCCCATCGGAAATAAAGACCTCATCTGCCGAAATGCCAAGGTGGGCAAACTCATTTTTTGCAATCGCCTCGCGTAAGAATAGGTATCCGCAAGAAGGGCCGTAGCCTTTGATCCCATCTTCCGTGCCCATTTCGCAGGTGGCGTCGCAGATCGCTTTGACGATAGCAGGGGCGAGGGGAAGCGCAATGTCGCCTACGCCGAGGTTCACGACCTCCGCGTGGGGGAAGTCCCGCTTCAGTTCGGCTAACTTATCGTCGATAATCGGGAATATATATTCTCTTTTAAGGGCCTGAAAGCAAGGGTTGATTTGAACCATGATCTTCCTTTAAGATGACGCCTTATATGTTTGGGAATTTTTAAGAAGTATGGACTTTCCCTAGATAAAAGTAAACGTTCCAGGGGTTCTTATGCCAAATCGCACCTCAGCCAATGATGCCACGCTTGCCGCCTACGAAAACGGCGTCGAAGCTTATGTGTCAGGGACGCCTGCGGAGGTGGCGGGTTTTTTTAAAACTTGGATTGACAAGACCCTCTCATTATTACCCAAAGAGGCCAAAATTTTCGAAGTAGGCTCTGCGTTTGGCCGGGATGCCAAATACATGGAGTCTTTCGGCTTTTCCGTCCAGAGGAGCGATGCGGTCCAAGGGTTCGTCGATCTGCTCAGAGAGGAAGGGCATTCAGCCCAACTATTCAATGCATTGACAGATCCTTTTCCTGGAACCTATGATCTCATCTTTGCCAATGCCGTCTTTCTTCATTTGAATCGCGACGAACTCAGAAGTGTGTTGAAGAAGGTTCAAGGAAGCTTAAATGTCCAGGGGATCCTCTCATTTTCTGTTAAGATAGGGAAAGGGGAAGAATGGACCGATGCCAAGGTGGGCAGCCCCCGTTATTTTTGTTATTGGAACAGACAGGATCTTGACGGACTGGTTGAGGAGACAGGATTCCATATCCTTTACAAAAGCCAAGATGATAAATTTTTAAATGTGATTGCACGCAGGTTTTGATGAACGCGATTGAAGAATTACTCCAGAAAACGGAAGAGATCGAAAGCAAGATCGGTTACGCATTTATCGATAAGAAGTTGTTTTTATTGGCTTTTGTCCACCGCTCGTATTTTAATGAGCATCGAGACCTTGTCGAACAGCACAATGAGAGGCTCGAGTTCTTGGGCGATTCGGTGCTTGGGTTGATCATCTCCGATTATTTATATACGCATCTTCCTAAAGAGCCGGAAGGGCAGCTGTCCCATCTGCGTTCACAGATTGTGGAAGCTGGCCGCTGCGTCCAGTTTGTCCATCAGCTCGGCATCGCTCAATACGTCCTGCTCGGCAGGGGAGAGAAGATGAACGACGGCAGAGGAAGGGACACGATCTTAGCTGATCTTTTTGAAGCGATGATCGGCGCTATTTTCCTTGATGGGGGATTGGATGCTGTGAAGCAGTTTTTCTTCGGCCATTTTTCCGATGAGATCGCCCAGCTCTTATCCGCCCCTTTGCGCAACTGGAAAGCGGAACTGCAGGATTATTCGCAGAAGAAATACCAAAAGCCCCCGATTTACAAAGTGCTTAAAGAAGTAGGGCCGGACCATAGCAAAGTGTTCCATGTGGTCGCCCTGATCGATGAGCAGCAGGTCGGCGAGGGAGTGGGATCTTCAAAGAAAGAAGCAGAGCAGGCCGCAGCAGAAAATGCGCTGAAAAAACTGGCAGAGGAGTCGCATGGCTAAACAGAAAGTCGTTTGGAGCTGCACCGATTGCGGCCATCGTCAAATGAAGTGGACGGGGAGTTGTTCCGTATGCCAAAAATGGAACACTTTTACCCAAGAGCTCGAGATCGATGATAAGTGCAAACGATTTGAGCCGGCGAACAAACCTTCTGCGCAGCCTATGCGCGTTAAAGAAGTAACAACAACAGAATTTCG
>JAFEGU010000083.1 GCA_018239725.1 Verrucomicrobiota bacterium
CAAATCAAAGGGGCCATTCCGCTCACCTCTTTAAAGCTGCGCCCTTTTGCCGCTTTCTTAAAGCAGATGAAGCTCGTCGTCTCCAATGATACGGGCCCTATGCATGTCGCCTTTGCGATGCAGACGCCCACGGTTGCCCTTTTTGCACCCACCGATCCAAAGCTCTGCGGCCCCCACGGGATCGATAATGCGATCGTCATTGCTAAAGAACGCACTTGCACGCCTTGTTTGAAAAAACGATGCGCAGAACCCTTTTGCTTACTTCAGATCAGCGTGAAGGAAGTTTTTGATGCGGCCTTGAGCTGCTTTTATAATCAGGAGAATCTTGTAAGTAGGACACCCCTGAACTAAAACATATGACAAAAGAACTTTTCTTCTTAGCATTTCTGACAATCATAGCCATTTTAGTGAAGCCTGCCGCTTTTTGCAATGGGATGACCTCTTCCCTAAGTCTAAGCAGTTTGACAACCGATCAAACTGATCTTTCAGAAAGGCAGCTTCCTTACTTTTTCGACAAGCTCCAAAAACTCTCCCATCTCAAACGAGTTGCTGAAATCGGAGTTGGCGCAGAGATCTTTCTAGAAAATTGTCCTGATGCTGAAATTGTTTCGTTCTACCAAAGCGATAACGGTGAAACACAACTTGCCGTTAGGCTCCTATCTCAAAAATTCCCAAATCGCTTAACACTGATCAAAGACGATCTCGAAGGTTCTCTTCTTCCTCTGAAGGATGAAAAATTCGACCTCATTGTGATTAATGGAAGGGATATCAGAGCCATTGGCTATAGATCGCTTCTGAACTTAAGAAAGTGGGCCAACCAGAATACCCTCCTATGGATCTATGACGATCCCTCTGGGAACGCTTCGCAGGCCGTTCAGTTATGCGAAAGGGAGGGCCTGATCAAAGTCATCGCATCTCCGATACTCAGCGATCAATGCAGCATGCAGGGCTGGATCGAAGCCCGATATGAAATCGATACAGAATCCAAACAGGCTTTCAGCGAAGTCTACAGACTTGGGATCTGGGGAAAAAACAGTGACGGGGAAGGCACTTCGGGAAACGGTTCTACCCTCTCTGGCGGACTGCCTTTTATAAACTACGTACAAGATTTTCTAGAGTCCCACGATATTAAATCGATCTTAGACATTGGATGCGGCGACTGGGTGCTTGGAAAAGAAATCCTTTGGGGAGAGCGCATTTATACCGGCGTCGATGTGGTTCCTGATTTGATTATTAAGAATCGGGAGTCTTTTGCGTCGAGCACGGTTCGTTTCCTCAATCTAGACATCCTTTCTGATCCCATGCCCGAAGCAGACCTGCTCATCTGCAAAGACGTCTTAATGCATTTGCCCATTTCAGATATTTTCAAAATGCTGGATAAATTAAAAAAATATAAGTACTGCATCATCGTCAATGATTTCTTCCCTTTGTGGAGCGCGCAAAATTCAGAAATCAAGATTGGTGAATACCGACCGCTGGGATTAACAAGCTACCCTTTTAATCTCAAACCCTATGCATCAACCACTTACGATGCTGGAGGCTATTTTAAACAGCTCCTTCTCATTCAAAATGAATTCTGAAACCATTGTTTATTTCACCCAATGACAGGTTCGCAATATGATCCTCTTGAACAAGTTTATCCTTCTGGCCCTTTGCCTATTTTTCTCGATCAATCCATTGGTTGCGGATTCTAAAAAAGTTGTCTTGATCACCGGAGCTTCCAGAGGCATCGGTCTTGCGACGGCAAAGCATTTAGCAAACAAGAAATATTGCGTTTATGCAACTGCGCGAAACATAGACGGTTTGGAAATAGGAGAGAGCGAGAACCTTTACTTTGAAAAACTGGATGTGGCGGATGACAAAACCATTCAGGCTACAATCGGCAAGATCATCGAGAAGGAAGGGCAGATTGATATTCTCATCAATAATGCTGGATGCGCCTTGGCCGGCCCCCTTGAATGCCTTTCCATGGAAGAAATCCATGATCAGATGGACGTCAATTTTTTTGGTGTGATCCGCGTTTGCCAAGCTGTCCTTCCACACATGAGAAAACAGCAAAGCGGGCGGATCATCAACATCAGCAGCGAGCAAGGCGCTTACGGGCTGCCTTATGGAAGCCTATACACCGCCAGCAAAGCAGCTCTGGAGTCGCTTTCCGAAGCGTTAAGCGTTGAACTGATCCCCTGGAATATCAAGGTGTCGATCGTTGAACCAGGAATGGTCGCAACGCGCTTCTCTGTAAAAGTGGGAACTCGGCAGATCGAATGCAAACCCTATGCAAAAATATGCGAGAAAATTACAGCTTCTCTTTTGGAGCAAAGGGCCCCTTCGCCATCTTGCCAAACACCTGAAGAGGTCGCTCAATTTTTACACACTGTCATTGAAAGCCCTGCTCCCCAATTGCGCTATCAAACAAGCCAAAATGCAACCCATTTAGTCTCTCAGTTTTTAATCGATCCATCGGGGCAAGCCTATCTCGATTGGATCATTCCATTAATTAATGAGCACTATGCTCAACATGACTGACTTTGCAAACTACCTCGGAACTGTAGCAAAATTAAAGCGCTTATGTAACAATCGCTTTAATTTATTTTTACTGAGTGAGGATGGACGTGAAGAGTTCCTTTCACAACCGGAGCATCATTTCGATTGCGGATATGACAAAAGATGATCTGTTGCAAGTCATCAAACGTGCTGAAGAGTTTAAGAAAAAAAAGCCGCGGCGGGATTTGGAAGGGTTTGTCTTGGCCACCTGCTTCTATGAACCCTCGACACGGACCCGCCTCTCCTTCGAATCGGCCATGCTCAGGCTTGGCGGCGATGTGATCGGATTTTCCGATGCCCAATCGACATCTGCTAAAAAAGGGGAATCGCTCCACGATGCGATGCGTGTGATCGGCCAGTATGCCGATGCGATCGTCCTGCGCCATCCGATGGACGGAGCAGCCAGATGCGCTTGCGAGGCTACTTCGACACCCATCATCAATGCAGGCGATGGATCGAACCAGCATCCGACGCAGACCCTGCTCGACCTCTTCACTATCAAAGAATGCCAAGGAAAGCTCAAAGGACTGAACATCGCCTTCGTCGGCGACCTCAAACATGGAAGGACTGTGCATTCCCTAGCACAGGCTTGCGCCCTGTTCGACATCCGACTGTTCTTCGTTTCTTGCGAAGAGCTTTCTTTGCCCGAAGACATCTGCCATTCCTTACGGAAAAATGGGGTCAAGTTCTCCTTCCACCAAAGCATCGAAGAGGTGCTCGGAAAAGTCGACATCCTGTACATGACGCGGATCCAAAAGGAACGGTTTAATTCCGACACCATCCGATGCCAAAACAATTTAAGGCTTTCAAATCCCTCTGTCCTTGCCAAGGCGAAAAAGAACCTCAAGATCCTCCACCCCTTGCCCCGCTTGGACGAGATCGATACGTCGATCGATAATACCGCCCATGCCTACTACTTTGAGCAGGCTGAAAACGGCCTATACGTCCGGCAAGCTCTCTTATCTTTAATCTTAAAGAGAGGTAAGTAATGGCAAAGACACTATCGGTTGCTGCAATTAAAGATGGAACAGTGATCGACCATATCCCATCAGGGCAGGCATTGACGCTGATCCGTCTTCTCAAACTGGATGAAAAGAAGCTATGCGCCACTGTCGGCCTCCGTTTGACATCCAAGTCGATGCAGTACAAAGACCTGATCAAGATCGAAAATTATTTTCTGACCGATAAAGAGATCCATGACATCGCCGTATTTGCACCGAAGGCGACGATCAACACCATCAAACAGTACAAAGTCACTCAAAAAGCTCTCTCAGAACTGCCGACTGCTGTGGAAAGGATCCTCATCTGCCCCAATCCGCTCTGCATCACGCGCCACGAAAATATCGACACCCTCTTTTTCATCGAAACTTTTAAGCAGAAGATCCATGTCCGCTGCAACTACTGTGAAAAAGTCTTCGAAAGGGACGCTATTGTGGAGTACCGCACGTGATCACGGTCCGAAATGCCCAGTCTCCTGAAGGCAGAAGCATCGATCTCGCCCTCGAATCGGAAAGCCATGAGGTAATCGATGCGGAAGGCTTGACTCTCATCCCTGCATTGATCGATCCCCATGTCCATTTCCGCACTCCCGGCCTTGAGCACAAAGAAACGTGGGAGACTGCTTCTAGAGCCGCGATCTCCGGTGGGATCACGACAGTCTTCGACATGCCCAATACCCTCCCTCCGACCATCACCAAAGAAAGGCTAATCGAAAAAAAACAACGGATCGACGACCAGCTGAAAAAAGCCGGCATCCCCCTGCATTATGGACTCTATCTTGGCGCCGACAAGTCCCATTTCGACCAAATCGCCAAGTGCAAAGAGGAGTGCGTCGGCCTGAAAGTCTTCATGGGCTCTTCGACAGGCGACCTGGTGATGGACGACGACAGCAGCCTCCACTCCGCTTTCAGCTTATGCGCCCAGCACGATATGCTCTTGGCTGTCCACGCTGAAGATGAAGCCTTGATCCAGGAACGCAAGGCCCTTTTCCCCCACGCCGACCACCCTCGGTTCCACTCGCAGGTCCGCAACGACGAGGTCGCCTTCCGCGCCACCCGCAAAGCAATCGAGCTGTCGCGCCTCTATAAGACACGGCTCTACCTGCTCCATATCGGGACAAAGCGGGAGGTCGACCTGATCAAGCATGCAAAAGAGGACGGAGTGCCGGTCTTTGCTGAGACGACACCGCACCACCTCTTTTTAACCCAGGACGCCTACGAGACCTTAGGGACAAAAGTCCAAATGAACCCCCCTTTGCGCACAGAAACAGACAGGCTCGCCCTTTGGGAAGGGATCCGCAACGGAACGATCGATACGATCGGATCCGACCACGCCCCCCATACCCTCGAAGAAAAGGCCCTTCCCTACGGAAAAGCCCCCTCTGGGATCCCTGGAGTTGAAACGACCCTGCCCCTCCTTCTTAACGCCGCAGGACAGGGGCATATCACCCTCCCTCAGATCATCCGCCTGATGCGCACCCGCGTTCAAGAGATCTTCCGCATCCCTCCGAACGATGACTGGGTCCTTATCGACTTAAAACTATCCCAGGCTATCGATGAAAAGCGGCTAAAGACCAAATGCGGATGGTCTCCTTATGCAGGCCTTACCCTTAAAGGGCGGCCGGTCAAGACCATCTTAAAAGGAAAGATCTATGACATCGCGTGAGATCCCCCCTTGGCACCCCGGAATCCCCCCTATCTATGATATCCAAAAGACCTACGATGAGAATGCCGCGAATGGGCCCTTCTTTTCCGGAGAGGTCCCCGAAAGGAAATGGCCCCCTGAAGAGCAGTGGACCGACTTCCTCGGCTATCCAGTCGCTTCCCGTATCGGCGTCCCAGCGGGCCCTCTGCTAACCTCCTCCTGGATCGCCCTTGCGGCAGCTCTTGGCTACGACATTCCTATCTATAAGACGATCCGCACTCAGGCCCATCCCTCCCATCCCCTTCCCAATATGGTCTATGTCGATACCCAAGGGATGATCGACCCAGCCCGCAGAATGGAACCGGCTCGACTCGCTTCCTCACCCTCCCCCCAGATCAATGACCTCGCTGTGACCAACTCCTTCGGCATGCCTTCGAAAAGCCCCTCCTTTTTACACGAGGACATCCCCAAGGCCAATGCTTCTTTGAAAAAGGGGCAGGTCATGGTCGTCTCCGTCGTAGGGACACAGCGCTCAGGTGCCACTTTCTTAGAAGATTTTGTAGATTCCGCTCTTCTTGCCAAAGAGTGCGGGGCTAAGATCATCGAGGCCAACTTCTCCTGCCCCAATGTCGACAAGAGCGCAGGATGCCTCTACATGTCGCCAACGACCGTCTTCGACATCGGTAGCGCCATTGTCAAGGCGATCCATCCGATCCCCCTGATCATCAAAGTCGGCCTCTTTGCATCTCCTGATCAGATGCGCGACGTCATGGTCGCAGCCACCAAAGCGAAGATCCGGAGCATCGCAGGGATCAACACCATCAGCATGCGGGTCCTCGATCCATCAGGAAACCCCGCCCTCGGAGCGGCAAGGGAAACAAGCGGCATCTGCGGCGGTCCGATCCGTAACGCAGCCCTCGAGTTCATCCAAACAGCAGCTAAAATCAACCGGAAAGAGAAGCTCGGGCTGACGCTGATTGGCGTTGGGGGGATCACCGCACCTGAACATTTCAACCTTTTTTTCGATGCCGGCGCAGATATCGCGATGAGCGCAACCGGCATGATGTGGGACCCCTATCTGGCAGCCCGCTACCATCAAACGCAACCCCTAAGGTGAACCATGCAATCCCTGATCCTCGATCTTTATGAGATCCAAGCTGTGAAGTTTGGCAGCTTTACCCTCAAAAGCGGCATCCAATCGCCGATCTACATCGACTTGCGCGTGATCATTTCCTACCCGCACATCCTCAAGCGGATCGCAGAACAGTTATGGGAAAAAGTGGAGAACCTCTCCTTTGACCTTCTCTGCGGCGTCCCTTATACGGCCCTGCCCATCGCAACAGCGATTTCGATTGCCCATGAAATCCCCATGGTGATGCGGCGCAAAGAGAGCAAGGATTATGGAACGAAGAAGATGATCGAAGGAGTTTTTCAGCCCGGCCAGACCTGCCTCATCGTCGAAGATGTGATCACATCAGGCGCAAGCATCCTTGAGACGATAGAGCCCTTGCATAAAGAAGGGCTTAAGATCACCGACGCTGTGGTCGTGCTTAACCGGGAGCAAGGCGGTGAGAAAAGATTAGCGGAAAAGGGGGTCCGTCTCCATTCGCTGCTGACGATCTCCGATCTCGTTGCCACCTTGCAGCAAGCTGAAAAGATCACGACGGCAACCGCTCAATCGGTCCGCGAATTCTTAGCCTCAGTTTGAAGAACAAAAACAACTTCTGCCGACCACCTCAGCAGAGGTTGTTTCTTAAACCGCGATGTCGACAAGGATAGCGAACAGCGCCGTCTGCAAAATTCCCAAGTCGTCCAGATAATGGATCTTTCCAAAGTCTGGAATATTCGGTTCTCCAGCCTCTTTCCAAATCTGGTCAAATATCCGGTCCTTGATTGCAGGATCAAGATCAGGGTCCTCGATCTGTTCCCGGACCCGTTCTATGCATTCATTCTGATCGAGTCCCTCTTTGATGAGCTCGATCCATGAAACAAAGACATCCGCTGCCGGTTCTTTTGCAATCGCAGCTTCGACCACAGCATCGAACACAGCCTTTTGAGCTTGGTTGATCTTCCTCTCTTTGATCTTTAACTCTACAGCTTCAATAGCGATATCGACCAGGTGCAAGTTCAAAGGAAGGCATTCTCTTCCATAAGCCGCAAGATCGATCTCCGCTGGAAGCTCGCTGCCGCCAAAAGCCATCTGCCCGATTTTGGCATAGAAATCGTTACGATCCTCTTTATCTGTAAAATGCAAAGAGACGATATTCTTTTCCACGTCTCGAGAGATCGCTTCTTTCAGCGCTTTGACAAGAAGGTCCAGATCGTCGTAGCGGTGAAGAGATCCCCAATGCTCTCCTCCCTTATTAGGAACTTTAGAGAGGCGCCAGACCTCGTAGTCGATCGTATCGGCAAGCCCTTTTTGCGTAAGCTCTCCGATCAATGCATCGACTTCCCGTTGCAGCTGCGGAGAAAGCATCTGGGGCGAACTGGCTGTATTCTCAAGTTTTTCAAGGATCAAGCGATATCGATGAGGCTCTGGCTTAAGCGGAGCAGATGCCGGCGCAAATGTTCCTAAAACCAACGGACCATCTCGGGAAACAGGACCTCCTTGTCCTTCGATCATCGAAAATTGACGCTCTGCAAACCGCAGCTCGCGTATGGCATCCTTGAGCTGTTCAATGTAATAACAGACATTCTTCTGCATCCATCCGATCGAATTTTCAACATCCGGCCTGCCGATGAGCTCGTAGAGTTTGAGATAGATCCTTTCCGGCTCTAGTCCTTGAGCGTCTTTTTTGATGATCCGATCTGCAAGAGCATGGGCTGATTTACAAAGAGCCTCTTTGAGCCTTTCCAAATCATCATAACGGTGGACAACCCCATAGTTTTCTCCAGGCGGCTCTTTTGCAAGCTTCCAGACCCAATGATCGACTAGCGGAGAACCGATCTCTTCCTGAAGCTGATCGATAATCCAGTCAAGCGCATCTCGGTTCAAACTGCTCGCGCCTAAATCGCCCCCTTCAAAGTCATCTCTGTGGTCCAACTCGCAAGCCTGCAAGTTTGTGGCTATCGCCATCTCAAGCCGTTGCAATGCATCTTGCAAGCTAGCTCCTTCCATCCCCCAGACATCTCGATAAGAACGGTAATAGTGCATGCCGATCAGATCGTTGAAAGGGCTCCACCGTCTAACAAAGCTGCTTTCCTCATCCAACACCTCGATCTTCCTGCCTGCAAACAGCTGCATATGGCAACTGAGGAGCTGCACGTTCCAAAAAGCCATTCCGACAGATTGGGAAGAATCTCTTGCCTCAATTAGGTCGATCGGCTTGCGTCCTTGCAAATAGGTGCAGACTTTTTCCTGAAAGAGCGATAATGCCTTTTCAGACCTCTCTCGCCCCCGTTCCAAAACAGTTGCAAGGGTCTCAGAACATTGCTTGGCAAAATCAACTGCCTGCGCATGCAGCGTTTCACATTGGGCCTGCAACACTTTAGCTGCAACAGATCCCAAGGCCCCCTTTTTGGAAAAAATCTCATCTTGGAAAATAGGAATCTTTTCCATGAGTTCCCGTACTTTGACTGCCATTGCGGCCGCCGTATCGAATCCTTCCTGAGAAAAACCAGGTTCCAAGACCACTCTTTCAAGCCCTTCATGGATGACCCTTGCTTCTCCCAACTCTTGAATAGCTTCCATCATTTCTTGTGTCAGCCCTAGAGGCCCCAGGTCTTTCTGTTGTGATAAATCGGTTCTTGATAACGCCAGCGACATAAGACAGTCCTCTTCTTTGAGCATTCAATGATTGAAGCGGAAAACCATACCACAAAATAGAAGAAGTGGAATAAATTTTTTTCAAAGGAAGTTGGAATTCCAACTTTGTAGAAAAAAGCCTGCCGAAGTCATCAGCAGGCTTTGGGGTTGCGTTATTTGAGTTTGCCCTATGGTCCTTTAGCGCTCTGGAGAACTTACTGCCTTTAGAGCTAACCGATCCATCACGGTTTGTTTAGCACGGTCTATTTGGTGCAGATGGAATACGATGTTCTCCTTTCCATAAGCAACAGGATCGACGTCTGATGGGATCTTACCATCGCCAAACGCGAATGCAGTGATTTGAGCGTAAAATGCATCGAGCGCTTCCCTATCAGCAAATGTCTTGATCATTTCATTGTGCACATCGGATCTGACTGCGATCATCAGAGCTTGTTTGAGCACGGCAGCATCATCCTAACGGTGGACAACGCCCCAGTTTTCTCCAGACATTTCGCCACCAAGCCTCCAGACCTCATAGTTGATCGTGTCAGCCTGTCCCTTTTCAGAAAGCTCAGAGATCATCTTTTCAATCTGCTTTCTTAGCTCTGAAGGGGTCGGACCATTGCCAACGATTGAAAGCTCATTAAGAACTTGGGTGTATCCATGATTTTTAGAAAGATCGAGAGTTGCGCGAGTGGATGGGTAGAATTTGATGTCTTCCATAACCCATCTAAGTTTAGGCTCTGCATCCTCAACTGCCATATCGGATTGTCCTAAAGGAGCAATAACTTCGAACTGGCGCTCTGAGAATTTCATTTGTTCGATCGCAAGCTCGAGTGCAGGGTAGTAATAACAAGCGTTCTCTTTCATCCAACCCATCGGATTTTCAACCTCAGGCGCTCCAATAAGCTCAAAGAGCTTTACGTAGACTGCTTCTTGGTCTAGACCAACAGCTTTCTCATTCATCAACTTATCGACCAAAGACCTTGCTGTGCGGAGAATCGCCTCTTTTAAGATGCGGGGATCATCATAACGATGGATTTCGCCGTAGTTTTCGCCAGCTTTCCTGCCTGAGAGTTCCCAAACCCAGTAGTTGACCTGGTCAGAACCGATTTTTTTCTGAAGATCGTCGATGCAATCGTCAATTATTTCTTTCGGCAAACCGAACTGATATACATATTCATCTGAGCTCAATACATCCAGGATGACGCATGCATTCCCAACAGTCGAATATCCATACTCATATTCCCACGTAGGATAATCACATCCCCTCTTATCTTTATTTTCCACTGGAAGACATCTGAATTCACCTATACTTAAGCCAATAAGCCATTGCAAAACATCTATACGGCCCTTAGTCAATTCTTCTTTAAGAGGATACTGTACTGTTCGACCTCCTAAGTAAGCTTTCTTTTCCGCTAGCATTGCTACAGTTTGTATAAGATATTCTATTCTGCGCCCGCATTCTTTAGCTTTAAAGTAGTCTCGAGAGTCACGAGTTTGCAGATATTGTGAAACAGCTCGTTCAAAAACAGGGAGCGCCTTTTTGGATGCTCTATCAGATAGCTCTATAACAACATCGAACGTATCGAGTATAGAGCTCTTTGACTCTTTGAATGCTTCATTTACCGTATTGAATTGAGTTGTCAAGAACTCTCTAGCAACACCATCGATGGACGAGATAGGCTCTGAATTCAAGCGCAATTCCCATTCGGCCACTCTTTCTACCAGATCGGCTACTCTTCGAGATAGTCCCGTTGCATATTGACATGTTATGTAAGATGGGAAGTTATCCTTCTTAGACGCGTCTTTTATAACTGAGTTCAATCGGTCGATTGCTCCAACTTCGAAACTTCCGTCCATGATATCTTGAGTGAGCTGCCTTGCCGCCTCCATGTTCATAGCGGAAGAATCTGTTCCGATCTTGGTCGCCATAAAATATCCCCTTTTTTCCGATCTTTTTGTTATACCGAAACAACCTGAAGAATCGGTTTTTCGCTGCGTTGGACAGTCACTAAATTTGATCCCGCCTGCATCGCTTAAGCTTATTCAAGTTGAGCTGCTTCGGCGCCAGCGCGGCTTGGTTCAAATTTAGGAGGTCTTCTTGCCAAATTCCCGATTCTTCAGGTTGTTTCGGTATATTAAATTAGCCCAAATTTTAGCATTATTACTAATAAAATTAAATACTTAACCGCCAAAATAACAATTAAATAATTTACTCAACTACAAACCAAAATCCAAATAAACCTTCCTTCAAAAATTAAATACAGGAAACTATCCAATTATCCTAAAGGAGCAATAACCTCGAACTGGCGCTCTGAGAATTTCATTTGTTCGATGGAATCCTCGAGTGCAGGGTAGTAATAACAAGCGTTCTCTTTCATCCAACCCATCGGATTTTCAACTTCAGGCGCTCCAATAAGCTCAAAGAGCTTGGCGTAGACAGCTTCTTGGTCTAGACCAACAGCTTTCTCATTCATCAACTTGTCAACCAAAGACCTTGCTGTGCGGAGAATCGCCTCTTTTAAGATGCCGAAGTCATCATAACGGTGGACTTCGCCGTAGTTCTCGCCAGCTTTCCTGCCTGAGAGTTCCCAAACCCAGTAGTTGACTTGGTCAGAACCGATTTTTTTCTGAAGATCGTCGATGCACTCGTTAATTATTTTTTCCGGATAATCGAAATGATTTAGATCTACTCCTGAGGCCCTTGCATCCAAGATGACGCATGCATTCCCAACAGTGGAAGATTTACTCATCTCTTCATTTCCCACTAGATGAAATTTGAATTCAGTTATACTTGGGCCGATTAGCCCTAGCAAAGCACCTATACGGCCCTTAGCCAATTCTTCTTTAAGAGGATACTGTACTGTTCGACCTTCTAAGTAAGCTTTCTTTTCCGTTAGAATTGCTACCGTTTGTTTAAGAAATTCTATTTTGGACCCGCATTTGCAAGCTTCAGCGTAGTCTCGAGGGTCACGAGTTTGCAGATATTGTGAAACAGCTCGTTCAAAAACAGGAAGCGCCTTTTTGGATTTTATATCAGATTTTTCTATAACAAATTCGAAAAGGAGGGGTATATCGAAATTGCCATTTGACCTTGTGATCATTGCATTGAACTCTTCATTTACCGTATTGAATTGAGCTGTCAAAAACTCTCTAACAATACCATCAATGGACGAGATAGGCTCTGATTCCAAGCGCAATTTTAATCCGGCCAGTGTTTCTTGGATATGGGCTACACCTTCAGATAATCGCTGTGCATGTTCACATGTTCTCTTGGTTGGGAAGTTATCCCAAGAAACCCTGTCGTCTATAAGCTCTCTCAATTCGAAGTTTGCGCCAACTTCCAAACTTCCCTTCATGATATCTTGACTGAGCTGCCTTGCCGCCTCCAGGTTCATAGCGGAAGAATCTGTTCCGATCTTGGTCGCCATAAAATATCCCCATTTTTGCGATTATTTTGTTATTTAATTAGGCAATATCTTAACAAAAAGACCTATAAAATTAAATCTGCTTTCTTAAAAAATAACAACTTCATCCAATAAATTAAATAATTTTTTCACAGCTTAATCTCGCTGAATTAAAATTAATTTTACCGCTTCAAATGTCATTTCCATCCGGAGCTATCGATCCGTGCCATGCGCTCAAAGAACAAAAAACCCCGCCGAGGTCATCGGCAGGGTTTTGATTTAGACGTTTAGACTAAAACTATGTTTGGCTTACTGTTCGCCATTAAGCCCGATCTCAACCAGGATGTTCAAGAGCACGTTAGCCAAAGTTTCCAAGTTGTCCAAGTAGTGCTTATCGCCCCACTTTGAATCTCCGAGAGGCTCGTTATTTGCTCTCCAAATGCCAAGGAAGATTTGGTTCTTTAGGGCCACGTCGAAAGTAGGAGCTTCGACCCGTTCGCGGATCTGGGCTTTGCACTCTTCAACAGCTCCAGATGGAGCAAAAAATCGAGTTGCCTGATTAATTAACCCCATCATATCAGCAATGCTCTTGGCAGCTGGGTTCTTTGAAATTACAGCTTCTATCAGCTCTCCTATTGCAGCATCGCTTTCACGAGCTTTTGCTAGCCTTCGTTCTTCGATCTTAGCTTTCACTTCTTCTCCAGCGTTTCCTAAATCATGAAGATGGAAAACGATTTTTTCTTTTCCGTAGGCAACAAGATCAGCGGGGACGCTATCGCTGCTGGAAGTATTTGCGATATGCCCGATTAGAGCATAGAACTCATTGCGGTCTTCTTCATCGGCAAAGTTTTTAACAACAAATTGTTCGTGCACGTCGAGTCTTACTGCGATCATCAGCGCTTGTCTGAGCACAGCTGGATCATCATAGCGGTGGACAACGCCCCAATTGTCGCCTTGTTTTTCGCCGCCCAGTCTCCAGATCTCGTAGTTGATCGTGTCGGCAAGGCCATTCTCAGAAAGCTTAGCGATCAGATTTTCAACCCGCCCTCTAAGATCAGACGAGATCTCTTCCCCGTCTAGTTCCGCGAGTTCGTCGAAAATTTGGGTGTACGCATGTTTCTGTGGTTCAAACGATGTCGGCAAAGAGCTTAAGAAAGAAGGATCAAAAGTTGGCACTAAGGTTGGGTTAAAATTAAACTGAACCGGAAAATCATCGAAGCCATCGAAAAGTTCGATTTCCCGTCGAGAAAACTTCACTTCACCAATTGCTCGATGAAGCTGTGCAGTGTAATAGCACGCGTTCTCTTTCATCCAAACCATCGGATTTTCAACTTGAGGCTCGCCAATGATCTCGAAGAGTTTTTCATAGATAGCTTCTGGTTCTAACCCAGCAGCGTCCTCTTTCATGATCTTGTCAGCAAGAGATTTTGTTGTGCGGAGGATCGCTTCTTTTAAGATGCCAAGGTCATCATAGCGGTGGACTTGCCCGTAGTTCTCACCAGCTTTTTCGCCAGAAAGCTTCCAGACCCAGTAGTTGACTTGGTCTGAGCCGACTTGATAATGAAGATCATCAATTAATTCATTAATTCTCTCTTTGTTCATTCCCCAATGATCGTCTAATGCCGCAACATCTCCGTCCTCTGCGACTTGATCCAGCTTGAAGAAGACCTTCTCAATGCTATCATAAAAATAATCACTGCCAATCAGCCTTGCAAGTTTACCAATACGTTCTTGAACTGGATCTTGATAATAAGAGCGGTTTACTTCTAGGCCGCTTAACTGATTTTTAGCCATCGTCAGATCTTTTACTCTATGGCTAAATACATCCAGGTTGTGTTTGCACTGGAGAGCTGCCTCTGCATCATGATGATTCCGTGTTTGCAGATACTTACCAACAGCTTTTTCAAAAACAGGCTGCAACTCTCGAGCATTCTGAAGAGCTTGCTCGCTAACATCATCGATCGTATATGATACCTTGCGCTTTAAGGATTGGAATTGCTCAGTAAATGTATTGAATTGAGTTGTTAAAAGCTGCCGCACAAGCCCGTCAACAGAAGAGATAGGCTCTGATCTCAAACTCAATTCCCATTGAGCAGCGCGCTCTTTCAACTGGTTTACTTGATATGCCAAACGCATGGTATTTTCGCATGTCTGCTGAGATAGAGGGGCTTTAGGAAGAACCTCTTCAATGGCTGCGTCGTTTCCCCTTAGTTCGCCAACTTGCAAACATCCTTGCATGATTTCAAGGTTTAGACTCGTTGCCGCTGTTTCTACGCTGATCCCAGTAGAACCTGGTATTGTCTTCATCGCCATAAAACACCCCATTTTTGCGATTTTTTTGTTATTTAATCGGGTAATATTTTAACACAAAATCAAATCAAATGAAAGCCTATATTTAAAAACGCAACAACCTTGCCAAAAATTAAATAATTAATTTACAAGCCGAATCCAAGAAAAAAATTACCACCCCTGTCCACATCCGCCGACCAGCCCCTTTCTATCAAAACCGATCCATGCGATCCAAAAAAAAAACCTGCCGAGGTCATCAGCAGGGTTTTGATTTAGACAACAGATCTAAAACAGGGCTTATTGCTCCCCGTTAATTCCAATCTCGGCCACGATATTAATGAGGACATCCGATAAAGCTCCCAAGTCATCCAAATAGTGGTTGAGGCCATAACTTGAATCACCTTTTGGCTCGCCATGTACTCTCCAAATGCCTATGAAGATTTGATCGCGGAGATCTTGTGCAAAATCTGATCCTTCGATTTTAGCTTTGAGCTGTGCTTTACACTGTTCGACAGCTCCGTCTTTAGCATTCCAGGACATCGCCTGACCAATCGATCTATACATGTCGGCAAGGCTTTGCGCTGCTGGATTTTTTTCAATTGCAGCCTGAATCAATTGACTCATTGCATCATCGCTCTCACGCGCTTTTTCTTCTCTTCGTGCTTCAATCATTGCTTGGACATCTGCGGTAGCACGACCAATATCTGTAAGATGGAAAACGATTTTTTCTTTTCCATAGGCAACAAGATCATCAGGAACAGGATTGGAACTGGAATCAAAAGTAAAAGCAATATGCCCGATTTTAGCATAGAACGCGTTGCGATCCTCTTCATCGGCAAATTGCTTAACAACATATTCAGCATGAAAATCGCGTCGGACTGCAATCATCAAAGCGTCTCTGAGCACAGCGGGATTGTCATAACGATGGACAACGCCCCAATTGTCGCCAGGTTGTTGACCGCCTAATCTCCAGATCTCATAATTGATCGTATCACCAAGTCCGTTTTGAGAAAGTTGGGCAATCATCGCTTCAATTCGCAATTTTAGCTCAGGCTGAATTGTTGATGCGCCATCGAGCTCTTCGAAAATGGATGTGTACTCGTGTTTTTGAGGTTGAATTAAATGCAATGGTGCGCTGAATGCGTCAAAATTAAAAGCAGATGGGGTTAAGAGATCATCGAAGTCGTCAAAGAATTCAAAGTCCCGTCTTGGAAACTTCACTGCATAAATTGCATCACGAAGTTTTCCAGTGTAATAGCCAGCGTTCTCTTTCATCCAAACCATTGCATCTTCAACTTCTGGCTCTCCAATGATTTCAAAGAGTTTTGCGTACACATCTTCGGGTTCTAAACCATGAGCTTCCTCTTTCATGATCTTGTCAGCCAAAGTCTTGGTTGTGCGCAGGATCGCCTCTTTCAAGATGCCAAGGTCATCATAGCGGTGGACTTGGCCGTAGTTCTCACCAGCTTTCTCGCCAGAAAGCTTCCAAACCCAGTAGTTGACTTGGTCGGAGCCGACTTGATGATGAAGCTCATCAATGAATTGATTAATTCTCTCTTTGTTCATTCCCCACTGATCGTCTAGTTCTGCAACATCTCCTTCTTCGGCTACTATATCGAGCTTGAGAAAAATAGCCGTAACGTCAGTATGATAAACGTAACCGCCAATTAGCCCTTCAAGTTTCTCTATGCGCTGCTCAAGCGGATTGCGTTGATAACGCTGGTCAACTTTTCTGCCATTCAGCTGCTCACTTAAACCAGTTAGACCTGTTACCGTACCGGTAAGATCATTTAGATTGCCTGCGCATTCCCTAGCTGCAGCGGCATCTTTAGCATTCCGCGTTTGCAGATATTGTCCAACAGCTTTCTCAAAAACAGGCTGCAACTCTCTAGACTCCCGACGAGCGCAATCTACAACATCATCAATCGTATAAGATACATTGCCCTTTAACGATTTTAATTGGTCTTTAAACATACCCAATTGAGCTGTCAAAAGCTGCCGCGCTAGGCCGTCAACAGAAGAGATCGGCTCTGATCCCAAGCTCAATTCCCATTCATCTGCGCTCTGAGCCAAATCGTTTACTCGATTTGCCAAATTCCTTGTTTTTTCGCAGGTTTCTTGAGATAGGGGCCCTTGACCTAGATTCTCTTGAATGCTGCTTCTCTCCGCCCTTAGCTGTCCCAATACAGAACATCCGTGCATGATATTTTGGGTTAGCTCCACAGCCGCTTCGCTTACAACGGTAGAATCTGGTATTGCCTTCGTTGCCATAAAAATTGACCCCTTGGTTGAGATTGTTTTGCTTAATTAATTAGGCAATATTATAACACATTGACTCATCAATTTAAAACGACAGATAAAATTTTAAATCGAATAACTTAATTTAAACTCTTGACCGACAGAGATTAAAAATTTAATTTTACATAATAAAAAATTTCCACCCTGACGGAGCAAATATTTTAATCTTTCCTTTAACTTGATCTATGCTAGGATTCACGTCAGATACGCTTGAACGCTAGTTTCGATACAACCTCTTGCTAACCAGGCTAAACCCTATGCAAGTCCAACTCTACCGCTCCAGGATCGCTTTTGAAGAACGGGCTAACCTCAGCTCGAATCCGACCGCTGTCAAGCTGTTCCGCCTGATGGCCGAAAAGAAGACGAACTTGAGCATTGCGGCCGATGTGACCTCTTCGAAAAAACTGCTTGCACTTGCAGAACAAGTAGGCCCCCATATCTGCGTCTTTAAGACCCACATCGACATCCTCGACGACTTTTCGCCCGAAGTGACAGAGCGTTTGCAGCAGCTAGCAGCAGCGCACCAGTTCCTTATTTTTGAAGATAGGAAGTTCGCCGATATCGGTAATACGGTGGTCCAGCAATATGCAGGGGGCATCTACAAAATTGCCTCATGGGCGGACATCATCAATGCCCATGCCGTTCCTGGCCCTGGGATCATTGCCGGACTCAAAGAGGTAGGACTCCCCAAGGCGCGCGCCCTCCTTATGCTCGCCGAAATGAGCTCTTCAGGAAACCTAGCTTATGGTTCCTATACTTCCCAAGCTGTCGAAATGGCCAAAGACCATGCCGATTTTGTCACAGGGTTCATCTCGATGCATAAACTCATCGACGATCCCCGGTTCATCCATATGACGCCAGGCGTCCAGCTCGCAACGGGCGGAGATCATTTAGGCCAGCAGTACCAGACGCCCGAGTCGGTCATCGCCAAAGGGAGCGATGTAATCATCGTTGGCAGAGGCATTTACGGCTCGTCCGACCCTATGGCCCAAGCAGCCATCTACCGTAAACATGCGTGGGACGCTTACCTAAATGACCTCAAAGCCTAAAATTGCCATCATCATCCTAAACTGGAACGGGAAACAGGACACGCTTGCCTGTTTACATTCCGTTGCTGCAATCGACTATGCGAACCGGACAACGATCGTCGTCGACAACGGCTCCACCGATGGGTCGCCAGATGCCATCCGCTCCCAGTTTCCTGATCTGACGCTCATTGAGAACAGAGAGAACTTAGGTTTTGCAGAGGGCAACAATGTAGGAATCCGCTTTGCCCTCAAGACAGATGCCGATCTGATCTTTCTTCTCAACAACGACACTGTTGTCGATCCCGGCCTGCTCAATGCATTTGCATCCTGCTTCGAAGAGCATCCCCAGGCGGGGATCCTCGGCGCCAAGATCTGCCTCTTCGATCAAAGGGACACGCTCGACCACTGGGGAGGGATGTGGAACCCCAAATCGGGACAGTTCGACCTGATCGGACTGCGCCGCAAAGCAGATGATGAAGGAGTAGATGGACCTCAAGAGATCGACTACGTCTGCGGAGCTGCGCTCATTGCAAAAAGAGCGGTATGGGAGCAGATCGGGCTTCTAGAGGCCCGTTTCTTCCTCATCTGGGAAGAGTCTGACTTCTGCTTCCGTGCCAGAAAGGCGGGGTTTGCTACCTTGACATGCCCGAAAGCCCTGATCTACCACAAAGTCTCCGCTTCGTTTGTCGGCAAGCCCCATTCCACCTACTTTTGGTGGCGCAACCGGCTCCTTTGGATCGAGAGGAACTGCGCCCGCAAAGAGCGCACACAGCTTTACTGGAAGGTCCTGCTTCCCGATATCGCCCATCTGCTCAAGATCCGTTTGCTCAAAACAGCCCAGCTTGCCCTCCGCAAAAGGCTCAGACCTAAAAACGACTACCGGCAGCAGGAGGAAAAGCTCCTTAAGAACAAAGCTGCCGTCCAAGGGATATTGGACTACGCCCGCCGCAGATTCGGCAACGGCCCCTCCTGGCTATTTAAACGGACAAACTCCAAAAATGATTGAGTTTGACGCGCTAGGGGAAAATTGATATAAAGGAAATAGCCAGATGAAC
>JAFEGU010000084.1 GCA_018239725.1 Verrucomicrobiota bacterium
GCGAATGCTGCCGTCTTCCTGGCTAGCCACCTCTCTGATTATATGACAGGGCAGGTGCTAACTGTAGATGGCGGAATGGTGATGTAATTTATTGTTTTTTGTTAACTTTTTAAGGAGCCTATGGCAACTACAAATATTGAAAAAGATGTAATCGACATCGTAGTAGAACAGCTCGGTGTTGATGTGAACGACGTCACGCTTGAGAAGTCGTTCGTTGAAGATTTAAATGCTGATTCGTTGGACCTCACAGAGCTCATCATGACATTTGAAGAGCGCTTTGGTTTTGAGATCTCAGAAGAAGAAGCTGAGAAGCTCAAAACTGTAGGCGATGTTGTCGCTTACATCAATAAGAAAAAAGGCTAATTGCCCGATTTCCCCATCCCGAGCTGATCTTTCTAATTTAGATCTGATGGCTCGGGATTCTTTTTTCTAAAAATCTGACTTGCTTAAAAGATCTTCCGAAGAAAATTCATCGCTAATGTCTAAATCTGGCGATGAAGGAGGTCTGCTTGTGAACAGACCATCAAATAAATTTAGGGCTTCTTGAGCAGCGATTCTCTTGTCAGGATTGATCATTGCCATAGCTTGAATTAACGAATCCAACGGGGTTTGAGCTTCTAGGTCTGAAAATAATCCATCAGAACCTGAATATGAGCCTCCCTTCTTGAACTCTAGAGCCATGTTACGAAGAAATTCCTTTTTCGAGACAGCTTCATCCATTTCAAATCGCAAGATATCGGTATATTCATTGAACCGATCTTGAAATTCTAAGCTCAGCATATCATACCCAACTTCTGCAAACACCATCATTGCAGCCCAGATGTCGATTTTTGGAATCTGGTCAGGCGAAATCTCCTCATTTAGGGATAAATAGCGAAAAATTTCAGGTGAATAGTACCATCGTGTGCCAGCAGAGAATTCTCCTGAATTCTTGATAGATAAACCAAAATCGCCTATTTTAGCCGAAAAATAATCTTCTCTTTTCATGAGAAGAATATTAGCAGGTTTTAAGTCAGAGTGCGTGATCTTGTTTGAGGCTATTTCATTCATAGCGGATAATATTCCACGGAAGAGTATGCGTAACTCTTTTTCCGTCAGCGATGATTTGGCTTTTTTCAGATCTGTATCAGCAAGCTCCATAACAATGATTCCATCGCCGATTCCTTCGCCCAAGTCTGCTGCAAGGAGTTGACATACGTTGGAACGACGAGAGCACTTGGCCGACAGTTCCTGTAGAGATTCTAGTTCAACGTCCTTGATCCTTCCAAACTTAATGGCGCATGGAATTCCATCATGGGTAAAACCTCTGTAGACTTCACCGTAGGTTCCTTTGCCTAAAAGCTCATCCGTTTGTAAATAGTACTTCAGAGATTCAGAATTGTGACCTTTGATAATGACCCATTTGTACGCCGATCCGGTTTTTTCTACAGCCCGGTCTCCAGCAAATTCAGATATCTTCTTCGCCAGCGGAGCGCAATCGAAATCCGGAGAAAATTCTGAATCATCACTAAACATATTATAGAGAGCTCTATCCAGTTTATGCTCTAAATTTCTTATAATTTTTCTGTTTTCTGAGATGCTCGTTGTATCTGAGAGCGATGATTTGGCTTGTTTAAGATCAGTATCAGCAAACCCTATGACAATGATTCCATCGTCCAAGTCCGCTGCAAGGATATGACCTGCGTTCGAAAAAGGGGCCCAATCGATCGAGAGTTCCTGTAGAGATTCAAATTCAACGTCCTTGGCATTTCCCCTCTTAATGGCGCAGGGAATTCCATCATGAGTAAAGCCTCTGTAGACTTCACCATAGGTTCCTTTGCCTAAACACTCATCTGTTTGTAAATAGTACTTCAGAGATTCAGAAGCGTGATCTTTGATAATAACCCATTTGTACGCCGATTCGCTTTTTTTTACAGCCTGGTCTCCAGCAAATTCAGATACCTTCCTCGCCAGCGGTGCGCAATCGAAACCTGGAGAAAAATCTGAATTGTCACTGAACATATTATAGAGAGATTTCTCCAGCTTATGCTCTAAATTTGATTTGATTTTTCTGTTTTCTGAACTGCTTATTGTATCTGAAAAGCGGCTTGCATTTACTTTTAATGACATTTTTAATCTCCGTTTTTTTATTTCTATGATAATATTACTATTTATTTGTTAAATATTTATTAAGAATTGTAAATAATTGTTTGTTGGATGGTTTTAATGATTCGTTTAAGTGACAAGATTTTGTAAACTTTTAAATAATAATGGCATAGAATTTCAAAGGTATTATCCCGATCTGTAAACGACAATTTCACTCGAAGTTCGACATTTTGAAACTTCGCTTTAACCCAATCAAAACACAAAGGCGCAAAGAAGGTTGGAGTTTTTTTAAATTCTTAATAATAGATTTATTGAATTTTTGTATTATTTTTGTTGAAGGGGAGTGAAAAAATTATAGGTTTAATAATGTCGGCGTCGTCTTCATCTGGTGCAACTGATTCAAGTAAATATTTAACAAAATAGCCTCTATGGACTGGGCTCCGATGGCTAAAAGACACCCTAGCCGTTCAAATCCAGGACAGATTGATGAAGCTAAATTAGAAAGGATCTATCGAAAGATGGATGCTGCGCTGCACGGGTATTTTAACGAGCCTGGCAGAGAGGGATCTGAATCACTCGATAGTCTTAGCATGCAAGCTCTATTCAATTTCGACAGGGCCTGCCATTTTACGAACAGCGGGGGAGCAATCGGCGAAAATATTTTCCTATTTTTAAGAAAGTGGGGCGCTCTGACGCCTTCTCAATCCGATTCGGAAGGACGCAAAGGAATCCTTATCGGCGGCAGGTGGCTATCTCATGGGGGCGGATTAAAGGCGGTTCCCAATCCTAATTCTAGCCCCAATACAGTCAAAGTAGGCGACATTGTGGTCGTTGGATTTCCATCAGACAAGGATATGCGCTATGGACGTGTGAAAGAATTAAACTATGGCTATGCCATGATCGACATTGGAGAACAGTATCCCATTCAGCAAAATATGAAAAAACTTCTTGTTCTTGAGGCGCAGCCTCAAGTGATTGAGCGAAGATATCCGGAAATGCATGCATTCCTCATTACCGAACCTACTTATAATGTGTTTGATCATCCAGACTTTGGAGATGGGGTAGGAGAACGGACGATATCAATGCGGAACTTTATGACGGGATTTAAGAAAAATTATCTTCGCAGCCGGCAATTTGAGTCTCAGTTGAAGGTCGATGGGGTAGTTTATACACCGGCTACTGGAGGTCTTTTAAGTTTATCGCAAAGTCCTGTTGTATCTTGCGGGTCGGGATCTGGACGGGAAGTGATCGTATTAAACCCTAAAAACTCTCCACTCTTAAATGCCCACTATAACCATATCGTTGCCTTCCTAAGATCTCAAGCGGGACACTTAACGGAACGGGAAATCTTGACCTACGTGAAAAACTACATTCGCAATTACATGCTGTTTCGTTCGACGGAGCCCTCGCTGGAGAGGATGACCGCTCAATTGGTTGGTGATTTCAAACGAGAAAGACCGGCTGAGAGTCTCGATTACGAGGAATCATCCTGTTATCCGGGACACGGCAACGTAACTGTCAAAGTACCTTTCATTCCTATCGATCATTTCATTGAAAAGGGAATTGGCGTTTGCAGGCACCATGCTTTGATTGCCGCCTATATCTTTGATCGACTGACGTATGAAGACCCCCCTCTATTAAAAGGGGCTGTGCAGCATATGCGTGACAATATTTTTCGCGGCGCCCATGTCTGGGTAACATTTGTCAGTGAGTCGGGCTCCAAATGGCTTGTCGATACATTATGGGATACGCTTGAAGATTTTTCCGATCCACAATGTTTGAAGATATTGGCCTTGCCATCTCTTTATGGTCCAAATGCAATGAGAAATCAACTGAGCCGTACAGAACATGCTCTTTTTAACTACCAAGCGCATCGACGCGCGCATCCTAAACCTTTTTTAGAGCCTATTGGAGGCGGAGCTATGGCCAACCCTTTTATGGGGGCTCTAGTTCGGCTTCACCGTTTAGTTGCAGATGGAGCATCAGTGACTGAAATGCGCAAGGAGATGAAGCAGTTATCGGAGGAGGACCGGATCAACATCCACTACCACGTTTGGGAATTGCATGGAAAGCCGAACGATCCTAACGACAAGGATTGGGGGAATACCCATCTTTTCGATAGCATCCTTATTTTTGATCAAGCTGTCCAGCTGGCGCTGAAAGCAAAGTTCAACGGGATCCCTCAAGATCAGCAAAA
>JAFEGU010000085.1 GCA_018239725.1 Verrucomicrobiota bacterium
CTCCGTTTCTTTACCGTATACGGTCCTTGGGGACGTCCCGACATGGCCTACTATTCCTTTACGAAAGCAATCCTGGAAGGCAGAACGATTGATGTCTATGCAGGCGGAGAAGTGAAGAGGGACTTTACCTATATCGACGATATCATCAGCGGCACTGTGCAAGCAATCGACAGATGCAGCGGTTATGAAATTGCCAACCTGGGCAACCATACGCCAGAAAGTGTCAATTCGATGATCTCGATCTTGGAAAATCTCTTAGGCAAAAAAGCGATCCGCAATGAGATGCCGTTACCGCTTGGAGATGTTCCCATTACCTACGCCGATCTGGACAAGAGCCGCCGTCTTCTGGACTTCGAGCCCCATACAAAACTTGAAAAAGGGCTTGAGCGCTTCGTGAAGTGGTATTTTTCTTATCATGGAGAGAATCGATAAGGTTCATGATGATCTCATTATCTGTTTGATGTTCATTTTTCATGTCTTAGAATTTCACGTCTAATTTTTAGAACTGTCGTCCTCTGAAAAACGCTAACTCAACACAAACCGCCCATTCAATTGAAAGGAAAAATATGTTCCAAATTGACACGAGACATTCCTACACAAGCAGATCTTCTTCAAAAGGATTGGCGCCAGCCTATGTCATCAACTTCCCTCTGCATCATGCAATACGTTCCTACAATCAAGGGCCCGCAATCGAACTGATCACAACTACGGAAAAAGCGAACGCATCGGTCCTCACCGCTTTCGATTATTTCGGAGACTCTCCTTTGTACCTTGCAGCGCACAATAAACTCGGCAGCGTTATTGATGTCCTCATCCTATTCGGCGCAGATACTCAGAAGGTCAATTCAAGAGGAGACACCCTTCAAACAGCCCTCGAGAAATGCCGGTTTCGCTTTGCAGTTTTCAAAGGGGTCTCTGCAACCTCGCAGAATCAGCAATGTCCGAGCTTCCATTTAGCCCGTTCGGTTGCTTCGTTCCAAGACAATGTAAGCCAGCCAAGCAGGAAGCATAAGCATAGGCCAACTCTGCAGAGAACTCCAGTTTCGTCTCTCACTCCTCTTCCTACGCCTCCGAGCCATCTCTCGCCATCGTCCGTTCAAAATTGGACGGGTGGAACTCCGCGGTCGCATTCAACTTTTAGCGTTACGAGACCATTTCGATTCTCTTCCACGTTCGCTCCTTTAAAATCTCAGGAAAGGGAAAGCTCGTATAATCCTGAAATAGATTCCTATCTGATCGCCATGAAAAAAATGCTCGAAGATCGGCAATTTGATGTTCTTGCCCATACCTACTTTCTCTTTATCGATGAAGATATCCTTCTTGACTGCTTGCTATCCATGGGATCAAAACACAAGAAGCCGATCTCTAAATTCATACTCTCTTTAATGGCCAACGGCTTCCCAAACGGATTAGATAAAATGGCAGCTTCTTCCAAAAAGCTTGCAGAACTCACACGCGTTTGCGGCATCGATTTCCCCTTTATCAATCAAATTGCAGCCGGAAACGTTGTTCTGAAACATCCTCTTCAATCATCTCAAACATCAGAAGCTGCTAGTATCAATCAAAAGATCTATCATCATATGACTCCTCTAGAGCTGGCTGATATGCTGACCTTTCGAGATGTTGCATCGATTTCCCAAATAGAGTTCAGCGAAGTCAAAGGGTGGCTTCATGATGAGAAAAACATCTCCGTTTCTATCCA
>JAFEGU010000086.1 GCA_018239725.1 Verrucomicrobiota bacterium
ATCTCTTTGACCATTGGATGCTTCAAATGGGCAAACTCGCTATGGGAGGCCAGCTGCATCAGGTTTTGAGGGCTTTCGAACAGCTCGATCTCATACTGCAAACGGGTGTTTTCTTCCCGAAGGTCTTTGATCTCTTTGGCCATCTGAGGAATTTCCAAGCGCAGCCGGGTGACATCATTTTGCCTGTCTACATAGGAGTAGAGCAACACTCCGAAGAATGTGATGCACACTAGGATGCGAGAGAGGATTCCTCTTGATTCCATCTTTCCCTCAAATTTTTTCCGCAAATCTCAATTTTGCGCTGCGCGAGCGTGGATTTAAACGAATCTCTTGCAGCGTTGGAGCAATCGGCTTCTTCGTCAGCAGCTTTAAAAAAGGAAGAGGCGCTGCCTTGTCTCCTTTCTTTGGACGGGCGGAAGCATCCTTAAAGATGTTCTTCACGATCCTGTCTTCTAAACTATGAAAACTGATCACGCCGATTTTTCCGCCTTGCGACAGCATATGGATCGCTTTGGAGACCCCTTCTGCAATCGTATCAAGCTCCCGGTTCACGCAAATACGGAGCGCTTGGAAAATTAAAGTCGCGGGATGCCATTTGCCTTTTAGAGGCGTCTTTAGCGCCGATGCGATCACTTCCGATAACTGGGTCGTCGTCTCAATCTTTTTCTTGCGGCGCGCATCGACGATCGCTTTTGCAGCTCTTTTCCATCTGGGCTCTTCGCCTAATTCGCGGAAAATCGTCGCCAGCTCAGATTCTGGCCAGCTGTTGACAACTTCTTTAGCTGTCAGGTCTGAAGTAGGGTCCATTCTCATATCCAAAGGCCCCTCTTTAGAAAAACTAAAACCTTTGTAACCTTTATCGAGTTGCATAGATGACACCCCTAGGTCAAAAAAAAACCGTCTACTGTTTTGATCTTCCGTTCTTTTAGATACTCATCGAGCTGCGCAAAGTTTCCGTGGATCAGCTCGACCTTATCTTTCCAAGGCTTCAGAGTCTCTTTTGCAATCTCCAAAGCTTCGGGATCTAAATCGCATCCAATGTAGCGCTTGATCTCAGGATGGGCCTCTAACATGGCCTTCGCATGGCCGCCTGCTCCCACCGTCCCTTCAAAAAACACGCCGATCTGCATATCGGCAAAGAAGGAAAGCGCCTCATTTGCTAAAACGGAGATGTGCTCCCGCTTCTCATTTTTATTCGTCATGGGAACCAAACACCTCGAAATCTTCTTTCTTTACACCTGATTTTTGGCACATATAAGCAGAAGGTCCAGCTTTCGGAGCTTCAACAGCTTCTTCCGACTCATCCAGAAGAGCAAACGCCTCCTCTGTCAACTGGGCTAAGCTCATCTCTGCATCTTTGCCATTCATCAAGGCACTCAATTGCTCTTCGTACTTCTCTTTCGGCCAGATTTCGATCTTGTTCAGAACTCCGGCAATCACCACTTCTCCCTTAATTCCCACCGCATTCTTTAATGTCGTCGGAATATTGACCCTGCCGACCTTGTCGCATGTTGTCTGGTGCAGTGTGGAAAAAAAGAATGTGAAAAACTTTTGGTACTTGGCGATGTGCTGCTTGGCTTGGAACTTAGCGACAATCTTTTCGATGTCGCTTTGTCTATAGATAGCTAGACAGCCGCCCAATCCTAAACCGATGCTGAACTCCAGCTCGCCATTTTCGACCAACCCAAAGCGCATTCCCTGAGGAAGGACGAACCGTCCTTTCTCATCTAACTTCGCGGATGTTGAACCACTGAAGAAGAACTTGCTCATGTAACAATGCTCGGGTTTGCCACCTTTTCCCACAAATTAACACCGAACCCCAAATCTGGCAATGTTTTTCCGAAAATACCGTTCAAACAGCCTCGACTTATCCCCGATCTAAAATAACGTAACCAACTAAGATTAAATGGATAACAAAAATTATCGACAAATGTGGGAAATTGTGGGAATTTTGTTTATAACTTCGCCAAAAACAGACTGTTTTAGCAGGAAAAAAGGGCGGTTGTGGAGATTGTGCATAACAACTTTCTGACAGATCGTGGAAAAATTTTGCGATTCGCAAAAAAAACTAAAGATATGTGTTAAATCTATCTCCACCCCAATGAGCCTATCCGCAATGTAGAGAAAAAATTGGGGAATCTTTTGAGCGCTTTTCGTGGTTTTCTCCGGCGTTGTTGCGTAAATAGTTACGGGTGAGGAAGATCTTGCCTTCAGAGTCTCAAGTCTATAAATTTTTTGTTACTTAAGCAAAAATTTTAGGTTCGAGATGGCCCCCAAGAAGAAAGACAAGTATCGCACCCGTAACTGGAAAGAATATAACCGAGCATTGGTAAATCGGGGAAGCATCACTTTTTGGTTTGAGGAAAAAGCCACAGAAAAATGGTACTCTGTCGAGCGGACAAACAAACCTGGCCGACCAGAAAAATACTCCGATGATGCGATTCGTTGCGGGCTTATGATTAAGGCTGTCTTCCGTACAGCCCTCCGGTTTCTTCAGGGCTTTATTGGCTCAATCATTCGTATCCTAAAACTCAACCTTGCATGCCCCCATTATTCGGTGTTTTCTCGGAGGGCTAAAGATCTGAAAATTCCATTGAGAAAATTGCTCAAACCCGGCGAGAAACTCAATGTGATCTTTGACTCAACGGGAGTTAAGGTTTTTGGGGAGGGTGAGTGGAAGGTAAGAAAGCATGGTTACTCCAAACGAAGAACATGGCGCAAGATACATGTCGGCATGTGCGCAGACTCTGGACAAGTAGTAGTCAGCGGAATGACCTCAAATAATGTGAGCGACGATGAGGCCATGCCTCATCTGATGGAGGCATTAGAGGGGATCCCATTGGGAGATGTTATCGGCGATGGTGCCTATGACACGACCGACTGTCGCGAGGCTGTCCACGATCGTGGTGGAAGGCAAATCATTCCACCAGATAAGAATGCGAAATTGCAGAGGGGAAAACCACTCCCGTGCCTCAAGGCACGGGATGAGGCGATTCGGAGAATCCAGGAACTCGATGACGAGGGACGGTCAAAGTGGAAACAGGAGATCGGGTACCATCGAAGATCTCGAGTCGAAACGTTGATGTATCGGTATAAAACAATACTGGGGGATCGCCTTGCTTCTCGCAAAAAATCGACTCAAGCCACAGAAGTGGCGGTAAAACTTGATGTTTTGAATCGAATGATCGAACTTGGAATGCCTAAAAGCTACAAGGTGGCCTCTTAAATCAGGCGGCCGCTAAAAGGCTAGACTGCTCGTGCTGAATTGCGCAATAAAGCCGTTTTCTCCTTAGAAATATTAGTAATATTCCCTCGTCGAAAAACACAAAAAACATCTCAAAATCTTCTCCCACTTTTTTCTCCCTGTATTGCGGATAGGCTCATGCGCTCTTTGGGTTCCCTACCTATACTGAAGCAACTTGTCAAATTCTCAATGTTTCAAGTTGGTTTAGAATTGCTGGGAATAAATACGAGGGGAGAGGAACCATCATTTTGTTTATCGGCAAACTTTTTTAGTTCGTTAACAAAGGCGACTTCGTTTTGGCTAATTAGATCGAAGAAGTCGAGAAAAACGTTGAGGCGAGATTTGACCATCTGTCTTCCATCGACCATCAGAGCGCGCATGACAACCAGACCGATCAGTTGTTTAGCGTCCTTAATATTAAGGGAATCATTCTTTATCAATTGCATGTAAGCTATTGTGATTGCATTGACGATAGGTCCGCGATCGACGTCTTGTTTGCAGGCTTGACCCATCGTGGCCGTTGACTCCTCCCTTGAGAGGTTCTCGCCAAATTTTATTAGGGTTTTCAGCGCGAGGAAGCCGGTGAATCCGAGAAGCATCGCATTGCGAAGGCGATCGGCTTGGTGTTTGCTTTGGAAATGCCCGCCATCTTTTTTGATAAGCTCATTAAAGGCTGCCTTGGAAGCATCAATGACCTCATTGATATCGGTGTCATTAAGGATCGAATTGGCAAAGCCATTATATTCGCTAATACTGTCAGGGATGGAACCGGTTTTTACTGCATCTTTTAGCTTATCGTGAAAATCATCGACGCTTGTGATATTTTGAAATGTGTCTTTTCCTTTCGCAATGGGTCCATCAAGGGGAGTACCGATCAGGTCAATTTTTTTCTCTTTTTGAAGATCGCGCATTTTGCATAATCGGGCGCTCTCTCCTCTACGATGATTGTATTCGAGCGTGTGCTGGATATGCTTGATTCCCTGGGATTCTTCCCATTCGAGCTGTGCCTCGAAAAGAGCATCTGTCGTGGGGCTTGGGCCAAGATTGAAGTGAACTGCCGCGCTTTCCTTTATCTGAATGTCTCCGATCCACATGTTGGCATTGCCAAGCGCATAGGAATTATACAGAGAATGGGCTCCAGTGATCCAGTTATCAATAAATGCGAGAATAAATCGTAAAAAATTCTTTAGAGCCCAACAGAAATAATCTATAGGGGTATCCCATTTATCTGCTTTCAAATTGAGGAAGATGGTTGCTGTCCAATCAGAGATGTTCTTGGCAGTGATCTTGGCGTCATCCATTAAGTCATTAACCTGGCAGAATTCGGCTAATGCTTTGCTTCCGATTTCTTCGATTTCTTCCATACCTTCTGACTGCGTGTTGATCTGGTAGCTCAAGGCTTGTAGAAATCTCTGTAGTTGAGGTACTCCCGGCTTGTTAGAGGGAGCGTTTTGAACAATTCCAGAGTTCAATATGGTATTTAATCGTTCTCTGAGCGATTGCTGTTGTTCAGGTGTAGGTAAGGTCGTCTCGAGTTCCTCTTTGATTTCGTTACAAAGGAGGAATAAATCTTGAGCAGTGCGTAATTCTGCCAGCTGTTCAGCAGTAAGGCGTGAAAAATTGCTAGCGCTATCATTTAAATTATCATTAAATAAATAGTCGTAATATTCTTTAATATCACATCCGCTGTAGTGTGATTGAAATGCGCTAATAGCTTCAGTAATTATTATTTTATCACCTTTTGTTTCTTCTCTTTCTTTTTTTGTTCGCAAGTCCATGGTTAAAGTGACTTTGGCGGCATCCCATCGTTTTGCAGCAAGTGTTATCGTACATTGATTCAAATCAATAGCCTTCTGCTCTGAGGGGAAGGGAGGGACCCAGCAGCGTAGAGGAAGAATTGCTGCAGCAGAGGCGTCTATTTGGTTCACCGTTTCTTTCTTAGCATCCTCCTTAGGATGAGAAAGAATACTAGAAAAATAATGATCTGCATTAATAAATGTCATTTTTTTAACTCAAATTGTTTAATTTTATACCACATTATATCACTACTTAATTTTTTAATTAAAGGTATTTTCGATTATATTATCGTTTTTTTTGAAATCTACACCTTTTTTACACCTAAGTTATTGGTACAGAAAGAGAAGGCTAAATGACAGGCTTGCATTTCTATGAGTAAAAAAGAGGTGTGCTGCTTTACTTGAAGGAACTGCAAAAGGCAGCATGAGAAGAGGCAGACATAAGTTCAAGTAAGTGAAAATCTATGGTTTAGCTTAAGACTGGTCATAAGATTGCCCAAACTCCAGAAGTGACTCAATAAATGGCCCAAGGAAGCTACTACGCTGCCACTACAAAAACAGCCTTAAAATCTTCAATTCTTTCGGGGAAAGCAGTCTTGCAACAAAAAAAGCCGTTGAAATTTTAATTTAACAGTGGCAAATGAGCCTTAATGTAGGAATAAGATGAGGTCATATGCCCCCGCGTACCATCGATAACTTAGGCGTTGAAGTCTCAACCCGTTATGCTGAAGACCAACAGTGGCTCGATGAGAAGATCATTAAAGAGGCCAGGTCGATCCCCACTCAGACGGCGATCGATGTCTCGATGCCCTCTTTTGCCTCGGAAGTCGATGCCCTTCTCCATTCTGAAACGACCCAGCATGTCTGGGCCAATTTCTTTGCGCCGAACCGGTATTTGGAGCAGAAAGGACGACTCTTTACCTTTTTAATGATCCCTTCTTTGGGATCGGAAGAGAAAAAAGAGGTCCAGACGCAAAAAATCCTGGCTAAGCTCAAGTCTCTAGCAGAGAAGAGAAAAGAGGAAAGGGAAAAAGGGAAAGGGAACAAAAGGGAAGCTTGGATCGAGGACAAAGAGGCAGAAGAAGAGGAAAAAGAAAAAAAAGCTTTAACATCCCTTTTTGAAACCGTCTCCTTATTAGATAAGTTCCTGATTGATATCAATTCCCGTAGAAGTCAATATCAAAAGGGCTAAATTCCAAATTGGGTTCATTATGAGCAATGTAGAATGGCTATCTATATTAGGATGGGGCGGCGATGAGCTTGAAGACCTGCGCTTCGTCGGATACTCCTACATCAAGCAGGGCAAATACGACATCGCAACGACCTTCTTTGAAGCGCTCGTTATCCTTGACCCCAATTCCGCATACGATCTGCAAACATTGGGAGCTCTTTTTTTACAGCGCGGCAACAACCTCATGGCCCTAAATTACATCGAAAAGGCCCTCCGCTTAGATCCAGCTCACGTACCAACTCTGCTTAACCGGACAAAAGCGCTCTTTGCACTAGGCTACAAAAAACAAGGCCTCATGCAAGCAAGATCGCTGCAAAAAAATCCCAACGAGGAAATCGCTAATCAAGCCCAAGCTCTAATCCTCGCCTATTCCTAAACTCGGCCCTGAAATTAGCTTGCATCCTTATCTTTGCAATGTTAACGTGAACTACACCGCTTCTTGCTTTTTCAGTAAGCGGATTAACATGATCTCCCATTAAAAACCTGAACAGATTGATCATCGCATATGCTGACGCGCACTCCTCAAGAAACTTGGTCGCTTTTTTTAGAGTTCATCCAAGAAAAATGCTCGGCAACTGAGTTCCAAAACTGGTTTGCTTCGATCCGTCTGATCGATAATGGAACGGATGATGTCTGTTTAGAAGTTCCCAATATCTTCGTCCAAGAATACATCCTGGACAATTACAAAAAAGACCTCGCCTCATTCCTACCGACAAAACCCTCCGGCGAGCTTGCTGTTACATTCATCATTGCAGAACAGAAGAAAAAATCTTCCCCTGCGCCTGCCGCTGCTCCAAACATTGCAGAACCTATCGATCCGCAGCCTGGCCATCCAGAGCTCACCTTAAATCCTTTCTACACTTTCAATAACTTCATCGAAGGCCCTGCCAACCAGTTCGTCAAATCCGCTGCGTTCGGCGTCGCTGCCCGCCCTGGCAAATCCTACAATCCCCTCTTTATCCATGGGGGCGTCGGACTTGGCAAGACCCATTTGCTCCATGGAATCGGCCATTATATCCGCGAGAACCACAAGAAACTTCGGATCCAATGCATCACGACTGAAGGGTTCATTAACGATCTCGTCGAAAATTTACGCTCTAAGTCGATGGACAAAATGAAACGGTTCTACCGCTCTCTCGACGTCCTTCTTGTGGACGATATCCAGTTCTTACAAAGCCGCCTCAATTTTGAAGAAGAGTTCTGCAACACCTTTGAGAGCCTGATCAACCAGAACAAACAGATCGTCATCACCTCAGACAAGCCACCCGGCCAGCTCAAACTGTCAGAAAGGATGATCGCACGGATGGAATGGGGCCTTGTTGCCAACATCGGCGTTCCCGATCTGGAAACACGCGTTGCGATCCTCCAGTACAAAGCAGAACTGAAGGGATTTAGGATCCCGCAAAAAGTGGCATTCTTCATTGCCGAGCATATCTTTAACAA
>JAFEGU010000087.1 GCA_018239725.1 Verrucomicrobiota bacterium
GCCTTGACGACAGTTTCAACGACTCCTGCTAAAGCAAGTCCGGCAAAAGCGGCTTCTGAAAGGATGACCCGCGTGATTTTTTGGTGCATCGGCTCATTGGCTGTTCGAAATTTCAGAACAGCTTGGGTGCCCCATAATGAAAATGATTCATAAGGTTTGACTTGATCAAGAATAGACATAATTCTCTCACAGTTTTTTTTGTTTATTTAAAAAATCAGCGAAATTATATCTAAATCACATTCTAATAACAATATAGAATCGATTTTAATTAATTAAAGTCGAACTAAGTTGTAACTTGCTCATTATCAGATGTTTCTTCTTGAGTCGAGCTATTTCCCAATTCCGGCAGCGCCGAAAGGTCAATCAGAGGCCTGCGCCTTGGGATAGGGCGGGGAGCGACCTCTTTAGGAGGCTCGGGAACCACCATTTCAAATTTAAAGAGCGCATGTGCAATTTCTTGCTTCATTCTCAAGCTCAAGGAGTCGAAGAGGCCGAATGCTTCATGCTTAAACTCTAACAGAGGGTCTTTTTGACCGACCGAGCGCAAGTGGACCTCAGTGCGCAAGTGGTCGATGTGGAGCAGGTGTTCCTGCCATAGTTTATCGATGTTGCGGATCAGAAGGCTGCGGATCACCTCTTGTAAAATCGCTTCGGGAGGCAGCTTGTTGGGGATGTTGGGCATCCGTTCCTGGACTTGGGCTATGACATTGGCCTCGTGGGAAAGCTTATTGTCAAATGCGGTCAGCACTTTTTCAATTGCGAGGTTTTCGATCTCTTCAAAATTCAAGTAGTCGTTATCGAACTCTTCAGTATTGAAAGAAAGCGGGAAGTGGGAAACGAGCCACTCGCGGAATCCGATAGGGTTCCAGCCCCCTTCCACGCTTTTGTTTCCAAAATACTTGTGGCACATTTGGGAGAGCAGGCTTTCTAGGATCTCGCGTGCCAGCGGAAGGGTCTGTTCGCTATGGAGTACTTCGTTCCGGAACGAGTAGATCTCTTCCCGCTGCTTGTTCATCACATCATCATACTCAAGAGTGTGCTTGCGGATCGTGTAGTTGCGCTGTTCGACCCTTTTCTGAGCTGTTTCAATTGATTTATTAAGGACCTTTGCTGAGATTGCTTCCCCTTCAGGCGGACGGAATCGTTGCAAAAATCCGGTGATCCTTGGAGATGTAAAGAGGCGCATGAGAGAGTCTTCAAAGGAGACATAGAACTTGGATGTCCCCGGGTCGCCTTGGCGGGCGCATCGTCCGCGCAGCTGCCGGTCGATCCGCCTTGATTGGTGGCGTGTCGTTCCGATCACGTGGAGTCCGCCGATTTCAGCGACGCCTGGCTTGAGCTTAATGTCGGTGCCGCGTCCAGCCATGTTGGTTGCTACTGTGATCGCAGCCATCTTTCCGGCATCGGCAATGATCTCCGCTTCGTGGGCATGGTTCTTGGCGTTGAGGACAGTGTGTTCCAGCTTGCCTTGGCGCAAGATGCGGGAGAGTTTTTCCGACACCTCGACCGACTCGGTACCGATCAGGATCGGTCTTCCTTTGCCATGGATCTCCTGGATATCTTTCAAGATCGCATTGTACTTTTCCCGCTCTGTCATGTAGATCTCGTCATCCGTATCTTTGCGCTGGTTGTTCCGGTGGGTCGGGATGGCGAGGACATCGATCTTATAGATCTCCTTGAACTCGTTGGCCTCCGTCATAGCGGTACCGGTCATTCCCGCAAGCTTTTTGTACATGCGGAAGTAGTTCTGGAGCGTAATGGTCGCATAGGTTTGTGTTTCTGCTTGGATCGCAACCCCCTCTTTCGCTTCGATCGCTTGGTGGAGTCCGTCGGAGAAGCGGCGGCCAGGCTGAGGCCTTCCTGTGTTGTCATCGATGATGACGATCTTTTCTTCCGCAATGATGTAGTCGACATCTTTTTCCATCATGAGGTGGGCGCGCAGAAGCTGGCGCAAGTTGTGCGTACGCTCTTTGCGGCGGGCGTCTTCTTCGCGGATGGCAACTTTCCGGTGGAGCTTGTCCTGCTCCGATAGGTCTGCCTGCTGGTCGATCTTTGCGTATTCGTCGCCAAGGTCGAGCATGACAAAGTCATCGGTCGATGCTGTTTTTTTCGTCTCTTCAATCCACGAATGGATCCCTTTGTCGGTCAGTTCGAA
>JAFEGU010000088.1 GCA_018239725.1 Verrucomicrobiota bacterium
AGCGTTTCCGAAATTCTTTCATAGCCTAAAAACCCCAGTATTATTACGCTGTTGCTAGCAAAAATTAAATTACTTGTATCGAATCCTAAAATACTCTTCGGATTATTGTAAACGAGAGTTTATCTGCTGGATCCTCCGGAGCGTGCAAGATTAAAGATATCGTTATACAAGGACTGGACAATTTGTGCGAGGAGAAATGATGAGAAATGAAACGACCTGTCAAATGGAATATGCAAAAGATGAATTCGGAAAAGAGGTCCTCCTGAAGGATGGCAAGTTCCAAGTGATGATGGAATGGGAAAAGCCTTACATGGAAGCGTGCATCGATGCATTGCAGCCGTTCGGCGACGTCCTTGAGATTGGGTTTGGCTGCGGCTATTCGGCAACCCGGATCCAAACATTCAAGCCCAAGAGCCACACGATCATTGAATTCCATCCCATGGTCGCACAAAAAGCGCGGGCTTGGGCAGAGCAATATCCAAATGTCACGATTGTCGAAGGCACATGGCAAAATGCCCTTTCCTCCCTTGGTGTATTTGACGCGATCTTTTTCGATGATTACCCTCTGGAGAGCGAAGAGCAGATGAGCAGCCTCGAAAAAGAAAAGGAGCAATCGCACGCCCTTCTTCAAAAAGGGAACCAACTTGTCCAAGAAGTTGACAAGGCCCTACCGTTCCTTAAAGAGCTTGTCTATGCCGATGCCGATCTCGATGAGCTAATCGGACACTTCCTCAAAAACAAAAACTTGCCCGTCGAGCACTTATCCCGATTTCTAAAAGAGCTCCATATGCGCAAGCAGATCTCTGCAGAACAAATGAGCCGCGTGATCAACCGATTGCAGCAAGAGGGGATTTCTGTAGTGGAAGCCTCTATCGATCCTGTTGCTGCTCAGCAAAAGTTTAACTTTCGCGGTCCCAATGAACGGCTTTTGACATTTTTGCAGCAAGCTCTCAACGGACATATGCGCAAAGGCTCCCGCTTCTCCTGCTTTTTAAGCTCAGCTGCGTCTAAGTATGAAGATCCCAAATTTGTCGATGCTATCATCTGCAATCCCTATTTGGATTACACAGAGCACACCATTGAAATTGATGTGCCTGCTAACTGTGATTATTATTCAGAAAATCAAGCGCTTGTAATTGTCATTACGAAAATGGAGTAAATGAGTATGAAATTGTTTTGTTTTCTGCTTGTTTGTGTTTGTTCTCAGTTAATTGCTAAAGAAGTTCCTCCGGCTGTTCAAGAAATCAAGACCCCTGAAGCGACTCTCAAAATCGAGCGCTTGGATGTAACTTCGACTGCTGTGCCATCAGAAAATCATTCGACAATCTGTTTGAACATGATCGTGAAAAATGAGACCAAAGTCATCTGCCGCTGCTTGGAAAGCGTCAAGCCCTTCATCGACTACTGGGTCATTGTCGACACTGGCTCAACAGATGGCACGCAAGAGATGATCAAAGAGTTCATGAAAGACATCCCCGGTGAACTGCATGAGCGTCCTTGGGTCAATTTCTCTCATAACCGCAACGAGGCGCTCTCCCTTGCAAGAGGAAAATCTGACTACATCTTCTTCATCGATGCGGACGACAAAATAGAGATCTCGCCCAATTTCCGCAAAAAGCAGCTGTTTGATGATAGCTATATGATCGACATCAAGTACGGTGGAATGACCTACGGAAGGATTGCCGTCGTCAAGGATGATCTCCCTTGGGAATGGAAAGGAGCGGTGCACGAAGTACTCGTCTGTTATGAGGCAGGACCTTCGGGGCATTTAGACGATGTGATCATGCGGATCATCGGCGGCGGAGACCGCTCGCAAGATCCGAAAAAGTTTTTACGCGACGCAGCTCTGCTTGAAAAAGAATTGGAGAAAGATCCCACGCATGCCCGCAGTCAATTTTACCTCGCCCAAAGTTATCGCGATGCTGAGAATCCCGAGCTAGCGCTTGCCCATTACCAAAAACGGGTCGATATGGGAGGCTGGGACCAAGAGGTCTTCTGGTCGCTCTACCAGATCGCCCATTTGAAAGAGCAACTGCAAAAGCCGGAGAGCGAGATTGTCAAAGCCTACACCCGAGCCTACCTTTACCGACCAACCCGTTTGGAGCCCTTACATGGACTCTGTGCCTATTACAGGCGGCAAGAGAACTATCTAATGGGCTACCTAATCGGTCAATTAGGCCTCAAGGCATTTGCCAAAGTGGGTATCCGGTCTATGGCCCATCCCCTTTTTGATAGCAGTTTGATGCCCGATCAGATGGAACTCGTTGAAGCTAAGGATCCTTTGTTTATTGAGTCCTGGGTGTACGACTATGCCTTCTTATTGGAACATTCGATCTGCGCCTATTGGCTAGGGAAATACCAAGAGAGCAAAGACATTTGCGAATTCCTTCTTGCAAAGCCCGACCTCCCCACCCATGTGCGCGATTGCGTTAAGAGAAACCTGAAGTTTGCAAATGATAAGCTTGCAGAGCGAATGAGCACGCCAGTCCTTTTAAAAGCAGGGTAAAAGTCGTTCATTATTCCCCTCTGGATTTAAAATAATTATTTCACAAGGCCCGCGCTCAACAGAGCCGGGCCTTCTTTTTTAAAAATTAATTTATTAGCTTGTGTTTTTAACTAAAGCAATTGTCTGATTGGCATTTTGTTTTAAATAGATTTAATATTTTAGTTTATTTTTATATTAATTTATTGTATAATTGCTTTTATGAATTTTGTGATTTTAAAATAAGAGTGTTTGTATGGCGGCATTTCCATCTTCAATCATTAATCCTAATTATGCATTTTCTTTTCCAGCGGGATTGCGTTTGGCAACCTTAGCAGCTCAGGCTGCTCAAACAAGCGATGTTTGTTTACAAGACTCGACTTACAGGCTTATGGAATGGAACCTTCTCAAATTAGAAGCTCCATTGGGACCTTTAAACTTGTCCGAAATCATGGATGGAGTCGAGCAGCAAGTTTTTCATGAGAAAGGCACTCTTATTGGCAATGTGGATGAGCTTTTTAAGAGGTTTGCAGAAAAATTAAGACCTAATTTCGACACAACCTGTTCGTCAGGTGAAGTGCTTAAAGTGTCTCAGTTGCATTTAACAGCGCTTCAAACGCGTCTAGAAACGGTTGAAAACAATGCATTGGAAATGATCTGGGATCAAAGATTGCTTGGAACATTAACTCAGCAGGGGGCTTTTGCACATATCGCCGCGCCTTTAGGCAGTACAGAAATCCGTACGTGGTTAAATGATCCTGCAAACGCTGCTAGGATCCAAGGGATTAGAGAACTTGACTTAAGAGGCCTGAATTTAAAAACGCTTCCTTGTGAAATCGGTTTTTTTACAGGACTTCAATCCCTTGACCTTTCCCATAACCAGTTAAACTACCTTCCTAAGACGATCGGCAATCTGACAAATCTCAGAATCCTTGATCTTAGCTACAACCAATTAAGAGAGCTTCCAGAGACGATTGGTAATCTAAGAACTCTTAGAAATCTTTCCCTTAGCATCAACCAATTAAGAGAGCTTCCAGAGACGATTGGCAATCTAACAAATCTAAGAATCCTTGATCTTTGCGAGAACTATTTAATCTCGGTTCCCGAGACAATTGGGAATCTTAAATTCCTTATGAGTCTTTTCCTTGACGGCAATCAGTTAAGCGTCTTGCCCGAATTGGTTGGAAAGCTTCAAGCTTTAAACTGGCTTAGCGTATCTATTAACCCATTGATTTTGGTTTCTGATAAAGGAGCTTTGGCAATTAAGTATAATCAAGCATATACCGCGCACTTAGAGGAAGCAAAACAATATACTCCCCAATCTCCGTTAGCCATGCTATTTCGATCCATCGGCTTTAACCTACCTGACGAAGTGATCCAGCAAGCATATAGAGATCTTTCTGTGGAAATGCAGCAAAGAATTGTTGCATCGGTAGAACAGGAAGCTCTGACATCCCTACGAGCATCATCAAGCAGTCCTGCTTCAGGTGCAAGTTCCAGCTCAGCATCAAGTTCTAGTGAAAGCAGCATCGACCTCTTTGCCGAGATGGGGTTATTTGCTCGGTCTGTGCGCAGAGCTGCCTATGATCTCTATGATTCCTTAGAACAGGAACGGAAGGATTTAGTCCATTATCACATTTGGGACCTTGCTGGAAGGCCTCAGACAGATGATCCGAATTGGGGGAAAAACCATGTGTTCGATCATGCGCTCAGGTTTACCGATGCACTGGAGCGGGCAACACGTGGTTAATCATCAATAAATGAAAAGGTGTTGATATGGCAGCGATTGGAACAGGAGAAATTAGGATAGATGCGTATATTCCAGAACCTTCTTTTAGAGCTTTTGAAAGGGTCACCTTAGTAGATTCTTTGTACATTCAATCCGTTTTAGGGGATCAGAGCGCAAGGATGATTGGATGGGAAACACTCAAAGAAAAAGCTGTTTTTGGAGAATTGGCTATTGTTGGCCCTCTCAATATTTCCCTAATAATGAGACAGATTGAACAAGAGGTCTCAAAAGAAGGCCCTCTCTTAACTCATGTCGAAAGACTTTTTCAACGCTTTGCAGAAAGATTAAGTCCTTACTTTCAAGAAGCTGAAATTCCCGCAGAAGCGCAAGCGGTTACCGAGCTTCAATTGATCAAGCTCCAAGCAGCTCTCAAGTCTCATTATGAAGATGAAGGTTTGGAAGCGATCTGGAATCAAAGATTGATTGGGTTGCTTGGCCCGCAGAGAGCTTTTGAACATGCTGCCGCTCCAGTTAAGGCGACAGCGATCCGACAGTGGTTGAATGATCCTGCAAACATAGAAAGGATCCAAGGTGTTAGAGCTTTGGATTTAAGAGGCCTGAATCTAAAAGCGCTGCCTTCTGAAATCGGACTTTTTACAGGACTTCAAAGCCTTAACCTTTCCAACAACGAGTTAAGCTGGCTTCCAGAAACAATTGGCAACCTCAGTGATTTAAAAAATTTTTACCTCATCCATAACCAGTTAAGCTGGCTTCCAGAATCAATTGGCAGTTTAAGCACTCTAAAAAATCTCTATCTTTCCCATAACCAACTAAGCTCTCTTCCAGAAAGCATTGGCAATTTAAAAGATCTTAGAATCCTTGACGTTAGCTACAGCCAGTTAAGCTCTCTTCCAGAAACAATTGGCAATTTAAGCAATCTAACAGATCTTTTTCTTCACTACACCTTGTTAAGTTTTCTTCCAGAGACATTTTGCAATCTTAGCAATCTAACATATTTTTCTCTTCACCACTCCTTGTTAAGTTCTCTTCCAGAGACCTTTGGCAGTCTAGAATGGCTGTGTTGAAAAATTCTATAGAGAATCGTTGAGGAAAATCCCCTAAAATAAAGAAACTCCTTTGTCGTCCTAGCAAGACAAACGAAGGAGTTCTAGATGCGTGCACGCAACTGGCCCCAG
>JAFEGU010000089.1 GCA_018239725.1 Verrucomicrobiota bacterium
GATCGTTCCCTTCATCATCGAATTGACGGCTGCTACGACCCGTTGGTATTCGACGCCGTTTAGCGAGCCTGTCTTGATCTTGTCCGATTCCACTTCAGACTGGGAGCAGATCATACGATGGATCAATTGTTCTGCTGTCATCTCGAGAGAAAAAATACCGACAGGGAGATCGTTTTTGAAAGCGACGTTTTCTGCGATATTGAGGGCAAGCGCGGTCTTTCCCATCGCTGGGCGGGCGGCGAGGATCATCAAGTTCGAGTTGCCAAGACCGTTGATCATTCGGTCTAAGTCCATGAAGTGGGTAGGGACTCCTGTGATGCCGAGATCTTCAGGTCCCCGTTGGATGAACTTTTCTTGCCGCAGTTGAAGCTCTTTAAGGAAAGGGAGCTGGGACATGGATTTGACGCCGCTGAGGATATCCCTTAGCAGCATGCCAGCGCCTGAGGAGGCTGTTTGACTGATCGTAAAAAATTTCGCTTGCGCGTCATCGAGGGTTGCCTGGACATCTTCCGGATCGTTCAAGGCATTTTTTTCGACCTCTTGCGCTGCAGTGATCATTCGGCGCAAGATCGATTTATTGCGGACCAGCTCGACATATTCTTCGACGTAAGCGGAGGTTCCTGCATATTGGGCAAGCGTGGTCAGGTAGCTGATGCCGCCGACAGCCTTGAGCTTGTCCTGCCTTTTTAATTCTTCCGAGATCAGATGAACGTCAGCAGGACGGTCGCTTCGGTAAGCGGTCTTCAAAGTTTGGAAGATGATCTTGTGTTCGGTGAAGTAAAAGTCGGCATCATCTAGTGCGTCAGCTCCGATGTTCAGGCTGTTGATGCTTGTCAGCATGCAGCCGAGGACCATCATCTCCGATTCTTTGGTGTGGGGAGCGATTTTCACTTTTGGAGAGGATGTCTCAGTCATAATGCACCGTGATTGGAACCGAGGATATCGGTTAGCTAAGTATCCTCAGCTGATCATATTTTAGCAATGGTCTGTTCCTAGGGACTGTCGTCAATTCAGGTTTCGTCGACTTTTTAAGACTTGTCCAAACTAAGAATAGTTCCTGTTCCAATTGGATAAAAAGAATCCTGAAAGGCTTGCCGAAACCGTTCAATGGCTAAGCTCCCCGTGCAATGGCAAGGGGCCGCTATTTGTACTTTCAAGGCTTTAAATTGGTCTACAACTTTATCAATTTGCCTTTGTTTATTCCGAAACAAATGGAATCCTCCTAAGACAAGGCGAATAGGTTGCTTCAGGCGCTTTTGAGCTTCCTGCAGCAACTGGATGATTCCTGGGTGCGCGCAGCCTGTAATGACCACTAACCCTTTCAGAGTTTCTATTAAAAGAGCTTGCTCATAGAGAAAGAGCCCTCCTTTTAAAACTAAGGAATAAACTCCAGAATCTATCTCTTTAAAATTTTCAACTATTTCTGTTCGGACCGTAGAAGGGATTTTTTTGGATGGAAACTTCTTTGGTAAGAAAAGGCGGCTCTCTTTTTTGAGTTTTGCAACCACCTCTTCAAACCCTGCAATATGATCGGAATGTTTGTGGGAATAGACGACGTCGGTGATCTCGTCGCAGCAAATGTTTAATTTTTGAAGATTAGAAAAGAAAGCTCGGGAATCAGCTCCCGTATCAAAAAGGATTTTACGAGAGC
>JAFEGU010000008.1 GCA_018239725.1 Verrucomicrobiota bacterium
CTGATAGTTCTTCCGGCAATGAAGTTTGAACTTGGCTTAAAACTCTCTGAGCTGCCTCTGCAACCCGAAGATCGGAGTGGCCTTGTAAGAATTCACCCCATAATCCGACCAGTGAGCTTAAAGCGGCAGAAACAGTTTTCGCATCTTCAGGGCTATGGACTGACAATTTATCAAGTTGCTCGTTAATTAACTCAACCCAATCAGCTTTGATTTTAGAACTAACCTCAGATGATGCGGACATAAATTCACCAAATTAACATTAAGTAAATTAATTATATCATATTTAAAAAAATAAATAAACATATTTAACAATTTTCAATCTAGAAACCACCAAACAACAAGACATATCTTATTGACATACAATAACTTATATAATTAATTCGAAGCTGATTTAATAACACGAACAATTCAAATTTTCCACTCACATTGAATTACTACCCAAAAAATACAAATAAGAAATTTTTAAAATTATTATTTTGCATAATTCGATAACAAATAAATCGAAAAACCAATTTTACTGCTTTTTTATTTAAAATAATAAAATTTTATGATACAATGTATTCAACTTATTTTAATTAATATAATTAAAACTTAATAAATAAATTAATTATTTTAAAAAGAGGGTAATATGCCAGACTTAACATTGAATGATTCCCCTTTTGCCTCTCAAAGCTTCGCTAACATTTCCTTATTTGATTCTTTGATCCAAAGCGATTTAGAGGATCCGCAACTAAGAATGTGCGGATGGGAAAAGCTTAAAGAAAAGGCAGCTGTTGGACCTCTCAACATCCCCATGATGATGAGACAGGTTGAACAAGAGGTGCTTGACAGTGGAAAACCCCTTCTTGATAACGTCAACGAGCTGTTTGAGCGGTTTGCAGCAAAGCTCGCTCCCGAATTCGAAGTTGCTCAAGTTCCTGCTGCGGATCGGCAAGTCACTGAATTGCAGCTAAGCGCTTTGCAAGAGCGGCTTCGAAAACACTATGAAAATGCTGCACTGGTAAGCATGTGGGATGCATGCTTGCAGAGGCAGTTTCAGGATCAAGGAGCTTTTGAACATGAGGTCCCACCACGTGGCCATCAAGCCATCCGTGAATGGCTAAATAATCCGGTCAATCAGCCAAGGATCCAACAAATTAGATACTTTGAGCCAGGAGGTTTAGGCCTTATCGGACTTGGGCTAAAAGTCCTTCCTCCAGAAATTGGTCTGTTTACGGGACTGACATTTCTTAATCTGTCCAACCATCAATTAAGCTTCCTTCCCGATTCTTTTGGCAACCTTCAGGCTCTAGAATGGCTTAACCTTTCCGACAACCATTTAAGCTCCCTTCCTGATTCTTTTGGCAAACTTCAGGCGCTAGATTACCTTAACCTTTCCAAAAATCAATTAAGCTTCCTTTCAGAGTCTTTCGGCAATCTAAGCGCTTTAACTTCGCTTGACCTTGACAACAACCAGTTAAGCTTCCTTCCTGAATCATTTGGCAGCCTTCAGGCCCTTCACCACCTTGATATTACGAACAACCAATTACGGAATTTGCCAGATTCTTTTGGAGGACTTCCTCTATACTATCTTAACCTTTTCGACAATCAATTAAGCTCCCTTCCAGATTCTTTTGGCAACCTTCAGGCTTTAAAAAACCTACAACTTCAAAACAACCAGTTAAGCTCCCTTCCAGACTCGATTGGAAATCTGAAGGATCTA
>JAFEGU010000090.1 GCA_018239725.1 Verrucomicrobiota bacterium
CAATGCCCGGATGGGTAGGTTTTCGATTGCTTGGGATCATAGTCTCCTCTCTCTTATGATTTGATTTCGACGTCGCTTGGGCCTTCTTTGTTCCAACGGAAGCAAAGGCGCCAGTTATCTTGGATTGGGATGCTATATTTTCCATGCGCATCCCGCACGAGGTCTGACTTGATCGAGGGGACCAAGCAGAGGCTTTCATAGCTATCAGTTCCATTGAGCAGGTCGAGCCTCTCTTCTGCCATTTTAAGGATGGTCACAGGGAGGTTTTTGCGGATCCCATGGGTATGGACCCCATGGAAGACGTCTTCGGTCTCTTTATTAGCAAATGAATGAATCATAGGAATTCTCCTTAATCTTTATAATTACATCTTGTGATTTTAATTTAAAGATAATTGATTTTTTTATATTTTAATTAACTGTAATTAACTAGTTTGCAATTTTATTAAATAAAAAGAGTGGAAAACAAGATATGAGGATGGCCAGATATCAATATTATATCCTGTCCATCCTAATATCCTGTTTAAATTCAATAGTTTAGGGTTGCTGCTTTGTGTCCTAGAACAAGTTAAGCAGCTTCTCAAGGAAAGAAAACTCTATGAAAGATAGGAGCGTGGAAGTTTTTAGATTTGTGATGGAGGTTGGGTACTAAGTATGCAGGTTAGCTGTCTGCTTCTCAGACATTGCATGGCCAGCAATCCATCCCGATGTCCATGCATGCTGGAAATTAAAGCCTCCGGTGACCCCGTCGATATCGAGGACCTCTCCTGAAAAGTAGAGGTTCTTGACCAAACGGCTCTCCATCCTCTTAAAGTCGATCTCTTTCAGCGAAACTCCGCCGCATGTCACAAACTCTTGTTTGTAGGTTGTTTTCCCTTCGACTTTAAAGGGATGGGACGTGCAAAGCTTGGCCAATTGCTTGAGGTGGGCATTGGAAACGCGCGAAAGGGAAGTCTGCTCACTAATCCCAGCCAGGCGGACAAGACGTTTCCACAAGTTGATCGGAAGCTTGAACAGGGTTTCATTTTCGATAGCTTTTTGAGGCTTTTTCGCTTTGAGGCCGATGAGGACCTTTTCCACCTCTTCTGTCGTATGATCGGGTACCCATTGAACAATCAGTTCAACGCGGTAGTTATGCTGATGCAGCTCGCGAGCTGCCCAAGCAGAAAGTTTCAATGCTGCCGGTCCGCTAAATCCCCAGTGGGTGATCAGAACGGGGCCTCGTTGTTTCCAGGAGGTTCCTTGGATCTGGACAATCGCATCGGGTATGGCAATGCCGGAAAGGTCGAGAAGGGGAGAGGTGGGGACGTTGAACGTGAACAAAGAGGGAACGGGGGGGATGATCGTATGGCCCAATGCTCGCGCAAACTCATGACCTTGAGGAAAACTGCCGGTGGCGATGAG
>JAFEGU010000091.1 GCA_018239725.1 Verrucomicrobiota bacterium
AAGAGGAGTTCTGCAGAGATGGCATCTGAACTAGTTCCGATTACATTTAATAAGATCATGCAATCCCGTTCTTATACGGTGATCATTTTAGGGACAGCCGAAAAACGGTTTGCTATCTATACAGATCCTCAGGTAGGGCGCAATATCCAAACCTTTTTAACGACGGAACATAAACCCCGTCCATATACCCACGACTTAATGAACTCCATTTTCCGCGGCCTGGACATCAAGCCTCTTCAGATTGTGATCACCGATATTGAGGACACCATCTATTTTGCCCGGCTGTTCCTCGAACAGACAACCGGCGAGCAAAAAACCATTTTAGAGATCGATGCGCGTCCGAGCGACTGCATCACTTTGGCGTTGATGGACAATATCCCAGTCTATTGCCGGAAAGAGATCCTTGAAAAAGCCGTCGCAGTCCAAGAATAGGTTCTTGCCAAGGACAAGGTCTTTTCAATACTTAATGTTAAACTTGTTGCGGGCTAAGTTAAGGATCGACTTAACAGCCTGTTCCGCATCTTCGCCGACGGCTTCGACTTTGATCTTTGCTCCCCTTGCGGCAGCAAGCATAAGGATACCCAGCAACGACTTTGCATTAACAGTATAATTTTGGTACATAAGCGTCACCTGAGCTTTAAATGAAGTTGCGCATTTAACAAGCTCTGTAGATGGCCGCGTATGCAATCCCTTCTCATTGACAACTGTAAATGAATCTCGATAAGTATTTTTCATATTTCCTTATTACAAGGGCGCAAAAATGCAAATATTTCTCTCTTGACGTCAGCCTTTCGGCTTGCAAGAGATGCCGCTGAGAATGCTGTTGAGAGCATTGCTCCTGTGAAATTTAAAAATTCCGATCTTTTTAAATCCATCAAAGGAGATAACTGCGACAGATATTTTACAGCAATATTTTTTTACAAACTCCAAGTTTTCTCTTGAATTTAGCTCAAAACGTCAAGCGCGGTATAAGAGACTGTTAACGGATTTAGGTTTCGTCGCTTTTTTGAGAATTTTTCGCAAATTTTGCGTCCGTTTGTTGGGGGTAAATATACGAAAGCTAATATAACCCCCAACAAACGGACGCAAAATTTCCTGAAAAAGTCCAAAAAATCGACAGAACTAAATCCGTTAACAGTCTCTAAGTCTAACTCAGCAAATTCTCCAGTTCATCGACCAATGCTTTAAAGCGCCTCATCGCAGCTTCAACAGGTTCAGAGGTGCGCATATCGACACCAGCAAGGTTCAACACATCGATCGGGTAAAGGCTGCATCCTGCCGACAAAAATTGCAGATATTTCTCCTTCGCCCCTTCTTTGCCGCTAACGACATGTTCTGCCAATGCATGCGCTGCGCTAATTCCTGTGGCATATTGGTAGACGTAGAAATTGTAGTAAAAGTGGGGAATCCGCGCCCATTCGATCTCCACTTCCGAGTCGACGCACATTTGATTGCCGAAATATTCCCGGTTCAGCTTTAAGTAAGCATCTTTCAAAAGGGCCGGAGTGAACGGAACCCCCTTTTGCGCCCACTCGTGCAGCTGGAGCTCGAATTCGGCAAACATTGTCTGGCGCAGCAGAGTCGCCCGCATATCATCGATCTTTTGATTGATCAAAAACGCTTTTTGCTCTGTCGTCTTTGTCTGGGCTAGCAAATGCCTAAACAGCAGCTCCTCATGAAAGGTTGATGCCACTTCAGCGACAAAGATCGAATATTGGGCATATTGGTAGGGTTGGTGGGTCCTTGAAAGGAGCGAGTGCATGCTATGCCCAGCCTCATGGGTCAATGTCATCACATCGTTGTAAGATCCATGATAGTTCATCAAAATATAAGGCATGCTGTCATAGCAGCCGCTCGAATAGGCTCCCGATCGTTTTCGGATATTCTCATAACGGTCGACCCAGCGCTCCGACGTCAGTCCCTTCCTTAGGCTTTCCTGGTAGCTTTTTCCTAAGATCGCAACCGAGTCGATGATCTGCTGCGATGCTTCAGGATAAGACATCCCCATATCGACATCATTGACAAGAGGGGCATAGAGATCATAGAGATGCAGCTCAGGTACGCCCATCAGTTTTTTCCGGACAGAGACGTAGTGGTGCAAGCTAGGCAGATGCTTTCTGACAGCCTGGATCAACGCCGTATAGACAGAGGTATCGATCTGATGAGGAAAAAGAGCAGCTTCTAAACAGGAAGAAAATTTACGCGCCCTCATTTCAAGCAGGTGCCTTTGAATCTGCCCATTAATCAGCTCGCAAATGGTGTTCTCATGAGATGAAAAGGCCTGATGGAGATTTTTAAAAGCGCCCTCTCTGACCTTTCTGTCCTTATCCCTTAAATAGAGCTGATACTTTCCGTGGGTCAGCTCCTTCTCTTTTCCCTTGCTGTCAGCGACTGGGGAAAATTTCAGGTCGGCGTTATTCAACGCTCCAAATGCCTTTTGAGCGGTTTCCAAGGAGTTGCCGCAAAGGGCTAGCAGTTCTTCTTCTTGCGCTGACAGTGTATGAGGTTTCTGCCGCACGATTTTTTCAAGGTGCAGCTTATACGGGGCAAGAGCCGGGTCATCGATGAGCTGTTTTAACTTATCATCAGACAACTGCAGGATCTCAGGTTCCACCCACGCAGTCTCCTGCCGAAAGCTGTACAACAGCGACATGATCCTCGAATAGGCCCCTTTGGCCGCATCATTGCCGACATCCTCGTCATGCCTTAGATGGGCGTAGGTATACAGCTTGGTCAGCTCCCGGTCGATCGTTAGCAGCAGTTCGATCAATTCACGCAGCTTGACGGGGCTTTGGCTCCATTGGCTTCGAAAAGGTGCAATTTCTGGCCAATGGGGCTCGCTCTTTTCCCTCCCCCACAGCTTCATCCCCTCTTCCCAACTCTCCCAGGAAGGATAGAGAGCTTCGACGTCCCATCTGTCTTCAACAGGGATTTCCTCTCGATTGCGGGTCCTCTCTTCAGGTTCGAGTATTTCAGCTGCGCTCATCTCTTCCTCCAAAATTCTTAACTTGTACTGCCCAATCATTGTGGATTTGGCTGCAGATGTCAAGCCATTGCGGAAAAATCGAAGGCTAAAAACATGAATAAAAAAATATCAACGACTCTAAGATTTCGCAAAATTCAAATTTGTTTTTACAGAAATTAGCAATCTTCAACCGAGACTGCTAAATCTCATTGCAAAAAAATCCCCCTGCTGTCTAAAATTCGGATTAGTATTTTAAACCCCGAAAGCATTATGCTTTTACTTCTTCTAACCTAAAATAAGGAGATGAAACCATGTCACAGCAAACCACCAAAAAAACGACCTTGAAACCCCTCGGAAACCGCGTCCTCGTCCAACGCCTAGAGCAAGAAGAGACTCTTAAAGGCGGGATCATCCTCCCCGACACAGCTAAGAAAAAGCAAGAAACTGCAAAAGTCGTTGCGATCGGCACCGGGACGACAACCTCCGATGGTAAGTTGATCCCTATCCCCGTCAGCATCGGCGATAACATTTTAATGGATAAATACTCTGGCCAAGAAGTGACGATCGATGATGAAGATTTCGTTATTCTGCGCGCTGACGATATCATTGCAATCATCAACTAACAGTTATTTATATTTTAAGGAGTTACACCAATGGCAGCTAAGAACATTAAGTTTAAAGAAGAAGCCCGGCAAAAGATTTTAAAGGGAGTGCGCACGTTAGCCTCCGCTGTAAAAGTTACGCTGGGTCCTAAGGGCCGCAATGTCGTCATCGACAAATCCTACGGCGCTCCGCAGATCACAAAAGACGGCGTTACCGTTGCTAAGGAGATCGAGCTTGAAGACAAGCACGAGAACATGGGCGCCCAAATGGTCAAAGAGGTCGCCAGCAAGACTGCCGACAAAGCTGGAGATGGAACAACGACAGCTACTGTGCTTGCAGAAGCGATCTACAGCGAAGGCTTGCGCAACGTCGCTGCCGGCGCCAACCCTATGGAGATCAAAAAAGGGATCGAGCTTGCTGTCAAGACGATCACTAGCGAACTGAAGACGCTCAGCAAACCAATCCAAGACAGAAAAGAAATTGCCCAAGTTGCGACAATCTCAGCAAACGGCGACACAGAAATCGGCGAGATCATCGCGAAGGCCATGGAGCGGGTCGGCAAAGATGGGACGATCACCGTCGAAGAAGGCAAAGGCTTCGAGACCACGCTGGACGTCGTTGAAGGGATGAACTTCGACCGCGGCTACGTCTCTGCTTACTTCATGACCAATCCTGAAGCGCAAGAATGCGTATTCGAAGACACCTTTATCCTGCTTTACGACAAGAAAATTGCTGCGATCAAAGAATTCCTCCCGATCCTGCAAGCTGTCGCAGAAACAGGCCGCCCCCTGCTCATCATCGCTGAAGATGTCGAAGGCGAGGCATTGGCAACACTCGTCGTCAACCGTTTAAGAGCGGGCCTTAAAGTCTGCGCTGTCAAGGCGCCTGGCTTCGGCGACCGCCGCAAATCGATGCTGGAAGACCTAGCGATCCTCACTGGCGGACAACTCGTCAGCGAAGAGCTCGGCATCAGACTCGAAAGCGTCACGATCGACATGCTCGGCCGTGTGAAAAAAGCTGTGGTCGGCAAAGAAGACACCACCCTTGTCGAAGGTGCTGGCGATAAAAAAGAGATCGCAGAAAGGATTGCCCTCCTCAAGCGTCAAATCCAAGAGTCCACATCAGACTACGACAAGGAAAAGCTCCAAGAGCGCCTTGCGAAGCTTGCCGGGGGCGTTGGAATCATCCGCGTCGGAGCTGCGACTGAAGTGGAAATGAAAGAGAAAAAAGACCGCGTAGACGATGCAGTCCATGCGACAAAAGCAGCTGTTGAGGAAGGGATCCTTCCTGGCGGCGGCGTGGCTCTGATCCGCACAATCCCTGTCCTGGAGAAGCTCGCAGCAACTCTTGCTGGCGACCAAAAAGTGGGCGTGGAGATCATCATCAAAGCGATCAGCTACCCACTGCGCCAAATCGCAGAAAACGCTGGCAAAGAAGGTTCCATCATCGTTCAAAAAGTTGGCTCGATGGGCAGCTTAGAAGGATGGGACGCTTTGAACGACGTATTCGGAAACATGCTGTCGATGGGAATCGTCGATCCGACGAAAGTAACCCGCCTTTCCATCGAACTCTCCGCATCGATTGCAGCCTTGTTGCTGACAACCGAAGCGATCATTTCTGAGGAAGCGGAAGAAAAGGCAACTCCCGCTGGCGCAGGAGCTGACTACTAAACGCTGTCTTTAAATAAGCGTTATATAAAGGCGCTCTGTCTTACAGAGCGCCTTTTTTCTTCTCTTGCATGTAAAAACTTTTTTTTATTATTTTAATAATAAAGATATATTAATTCTGAAGGACCTCGCATGAAGACCTTATTTTCGACTTTAACAGGAATCATCATCGTCATCATCCTAGCTGCCATCATCATTGGCTTTATCGTATGGTCCCGGGTCCCTGATATGGCTGCAGACCACTTGTCTAAAAAACTCAAAGTCTCCGTTGAGATCGATGATATGAAGTTAAGATGGGGAAAAATTGAAGTCGATAAGGTCGTCATTGGCAATCCTCCAGGAGCCATCCTCTCCAAAGCTTTTTCCTGCAGTTCAATCGATGTCATCGCTCCCTTTACCCATTACCTCGACCAACAGATCGTCATTGATGAGATCGATGTGAACGACGTCTACTTAGGGTTGGAGTTCGACTCGGCAAAAGGAACACAGGGAAACTGGACCCGCATCATGGGCAATCTGAAAGCTTCGACCGGAGAAGAGTCTAACGGCAAAAAGAAAAAAGGCGCGCAAGCCCCCAAAGAAGCAAACCAGCGTTCTGTCTTGATCAAACGTCTTATTCTGACCAACATCGATGTCGATGTCGTCTATCGGAAAGAGGGAGGCAAAGTCCAAAAGCTCAAAAGGATCGATCGGATCGAACTCACCAATGTGAGCAGCGAAGGCGGCCTGCCTATGGACCAAGTCATGAACTCTGTACTGGGCCAAATGCTCAAATCGGTGTTCGAAAAGCAGAACCTGCAGAACATGCTTCAAAACCTGCTGCAACAGCCAGGGGGTGGGCTTCAAGATTATTTAAGCCCATTCAAAGGGTTCTTCAATACCCAGGTAGATGCTGAAGAGAAAAGCGCTCAAAGCGCATGAGCGAAAAAAAATCCAGGCTGGATGATGCTGAGAATAGGCCTAATCACCGACCTCCCCTTTTGGGAACTGGGAAACGGGCAAAATGCGCGGATCCAAGAACTGGTCCGCTTTTTAGGCCAGAACAGCCATTTTACCCTCTATTACCTAGGAAATGAGCCGATCCCCTTCCCTGGGGCAGTTCCACTAGATCCCCATCGTAAATCTCAACTGAGCGCCTGTTTTAAAAATGCCAAGCTCGATCTGATCATTGTCGTAAAGCTCCATTTGGACTGGGTCCTTGAACTTCTTCCCCAAAAAGTTCCCGTCTATCTCGATGCACACGATCTTGTTTCCGACAGGGTCGAAGCATTCCAAGCATTTAACCGCACCTGCAGCACGATTAGCTTACAAGAAGAAATTAGACGGATGGACAAGTTTGATAAGGTTATTTTCCTTCAGAACGACGAAGTGGAGAAAGTCAAGAGCGCTATACCCGCTGAAAGGCTCCTTTGCTGCCCCCATCCCGTTAGGACCCATCAATCCACTGTGCGCAAGCGGGTCTCACACATCGGATTTCTCGGAGGCCCCTCTTGGCCCAATATCGATGGGGTCCAGTGGTTTCATGATGCAGTCATGCCTCTTCTAGGAAATCTCTCAGAGAAATGCACTGCCCAAGGAGCATTTGTCCACTCCCCCTTTTCGATCTTCACTCCCCGGCTTAAAAAAGGATCGCCTGTGGCTTGCCTTACCAGCTATTACCAGACTGTCGACATCGCCATTAATCCGACACTGTACGGAAGCGGGCTTAAAATCAAAACGATCGAGGCCTTAGGGCATGGCATCCCCCTCGTGACCACCTCATGCGGCGCTCAAGGTCTAATGGATGAGGCCAACCGCTGCTTTTTGATCGGAGATACCCCCCAAGAGTTTGCAAAGGCCATCGAAAAGCTCGCCGCATCGATCGCCTTGCGGCGGCAACTCTCGCAAAACGCCCTTAAGATGGCAAAAGAGCGCTTTTCTGCGGAATCCTGCTTTAGGAGCCTACTGCAGAATTAATTGCGGCCAAGAGCCTAGGGTTGAAAAAAGCGGCGAAGCGTTTTTTCAATGACAGACTCTTAGAGACTGTTAACGGATTTAGGTTTCGTCGCTTTTTTGAGAATTTTTCGCAAATTTTACGTCCGTTTGTTGGGGGTAATATATGAAAGTTGATATAACCCCCAAAAAACGGACGTAAAATTTTCTGAAAAAGTCCAAAAAATCGACAGAAACTAAATTCGTTAACAGTCTCTTAAGGCGATTCTCTTGTCTGAACAGGATAAAAAGTAATCGATGCATATTCTCGAGACTCAGATCCCATATTGCTTAAAAGCTCATTTAAACGATCATAATTAGAGCCATAGAGCTCACGGGCTGCTTCGACTGTCCCATTTGCAGTTGTTGAAAGGAGCGCATGAAGATAGCGAGGGACTTCCTCGCCGTTTATTTCGATAATCCCAACATTTGGATCAAAAAAGAAACTCAAATGATCATCGACTTTAACATAGGCCGTTGAATGATAAGGGACACCCACTTTGTAACCTCCAGGAGGCAAATTACGAAGTTCTTGAATAATTCGATCTTGTTCATTTTCCCATTGATTAAGAGGATATCTAGAGAGCGCCACTCCTGGGTATCGACCTGCAATAAGCTGTTGATCATGCACTCCGATCCTCAAGTTAAGCAATGACCCGTTCTTTAAGTTAAGGCTCTGAAGCAATACAGGTTCTACATCGCCCCCTTTAGAAAATTGCCTTCCTAATGCAATCATGTGGCTGCGCGGATCTGAAAACTCATGCTTTGTTTTGAAATACAGATATAAAAACCAATCGCTCATTCCTCGGCAGATTCCGTTAACATGGTCAAAACGCACTTCGCCTTCATTCGGATCTGTCGAAAATAAAAAAGTTTTTGCACTGATTTTTGGATCTACAATTTGAGAAGCTGGTACGGGAGGGGCTTCGCTGATGATCCCACAATCATTTGCAATGTTCTCTGTCTTCTTGATAAGAAAAAACTGAGTTGGGCTTTCAGAATAAACATCAAACCCTATCTTCATGTAACGCGAAGCAGTTTTTGCATGCATTGCCCACTCCTGCGCTCCCAGACAGGAAAAAAGCTTGGCAACCTCTTTTAGAACAAGGTGAAGAAGCCAGCGAAAAGGATATGTCGAAATCTGCGCTACCTCCCAAATTCCATCCAGATCAGAATACATCGGGCCGACCACCTTGGACATTGCAGCCTCCCTTTCATTGATCACTCGCTGGGGTGCTTCAGAAGAAGTAAAAAAGTTCTTTAAATTTTCATAAGCATTGGCTTGAGCCGACAGCAACAATGCCGGGAGTATCTTGACGACTTATAATTACTGACATATTTCCCCTCATTTTAATTGCGAAACTTATACCAAATAACACAAATTATCAACAACTTATAAAAAAATTATTATTAAACAACATTAAACAAAAACAATAAAAGCGAGAGAAAATCTAAAACAGAAACTTAAATATTTGAAATACAATTACATAAGAGATAATAATAATTTATTGAATAATAATAAAATATATGATATAATTTTTATGAGTCACCAATAAACTTATAAAAACAAAAGGAAATATAATTATGGCAGCACTATTAAAGTTGTTCGGCTTCGGTAAAACATCAACCAGTTCCACGCACTCCCAGGAGCCACCAAAAGCTTCTAAATGGAACAATAAAGCCGTTACAATAGCTGGAAGGGATGGTTTCGACTCACCTGCTTCTTTGATATTTAAAAAGCAGCAAGAGCAAGAAAAAAAACCTTCAATCAAAGAAAATCGCACCTATTCTTCAAGCTCATCAGACTCCGATGACTTTGAAAAAATGGGATTTCCAAATCCTAACACCTTAGGCTCAAGTGCAGAAGCAAGCGATCCAGATTTGGAGATGATCCTTCGACCTAAGAATTCACATGAAGATTTTACATGTTTACCTGACGACTTTGATACAGTTAATTATCAACGTAGAAGCTCCAAAACATCCAGCAGCAGCCTTACACCAGAAGAACCTAGAAAAAAATCGCCTGATTTACCTATAGCAAAAAGAACCACTCCAGAGCCGAAGCCGTTTACCGGCTATGAAGACTTGGATTCCACAGCTATACGCTTCCCAGCCTCAATGACTTTAGGCCTCGCTCCTGCTGCTAGCACTTTTTCAGATCTGAACCACGAAGCGGCCTTTATGATTTTTCCTATGGATGATGTCTGACCGTTAATCAAAGATAAATTGAGAACTCATTAAGCACGCTTCATGACGGAGCGTGCTTTTCTAAACACCCTTTACTTGATAGGCCTCATGGGACTTGGCCCATAGATCAGCCGTTTCAAATAAGGCACAAGCAGGATACTGATGATTGCCAATACCAAAGAGATCGCTCCGTAGATGATGAATGCGTGATCGTAGATCTTTAACGATTCAACAGGCTGCGCTTTATCCGGTACAGACGCAAAGGTCGCAAGACCTCCGCCGATGGCAAACGCTGCAGACTGGGTCAAGAACCAGACTCCCATCATCATTCCCACTAAGTGCTTAGGCGATAATGTCGTGATCATGGCAAGGCCGATTGGGGACAATAGCAGCTCTCCGATCGTCTGAAAGAAATAGCTGGCGACCAGCCACCAAGCAGATGTCTCTCCTGCCGCACTAAAATACCTTCCGCCCAATCCTAAAACAAAAAAACCGATCGACATCATCAAAACACCCATTGAGAACTTCATGGGCGTCGAAGGATTGCTCCGCTTATTATCAAGCCAGATCCATAGACGGCTTAAGACTGGGCTTAATAAGACGATGAAAAAGGGATTGAAGAACTGGGTGAATTCGGCATCGATCGTGATGCCCAGGATCTGCTTGCCCATATTGCGGTCGGCATAGAGCATCAATGAGGTAAACGTTTGGTTATATAAAGACCAAAATCCAATGGAGATCAGGATGAGGATCAAGCATGCGATCATCTTGTTCCTCTGTACTTTCTTTTCTTTCAGAAGAAAGTAAATCACAGCGCCAACGACGACGACTGAAGCTAAAGCTAAAAGGATATCGGTTTCCGCTGGAAACTTGAAAAGAACAAGGAAAAGGCAGACTGCAAGGACAATGCCTCCATAGAACAGGACATAAAAGGTAAGGGATTCCTTGTTATCTCTTAACGGGCTTGCAGCTGGCATCACCCCCGAAGTGCGCAGCCTCTTCCTCCCTAGCAAAAATGTCACTAAGCCGATTAACATGCCGATCGCCGCTAGCAGAAAACCAGCATGCCAACCATACGTTGCCACGATCCAGCCTGTGATCAACGGAGGGATCAACGACCCTATGTTGATTCCCATGTAGAAGATGGTAAATCCCCCATCCCGGCGGGCATCGCCAGGACGATAA
>JAFEGU010000092.1 GCA_018239725.1 Verrucomicrobiota bacterium
CTTGCACGGCAGGTCCATTCCAGGGTGAAAAATAAACATGACTTGTCAAAGATGATGCCATTGTCCCTCAGGCTCAGAGGCTCAAGGAAAAATTGCCTATCAACAACAACTTTTCTCTTGAAGAAATGCACCTACGGCCCGGCAATATTATACCAAGAAAAGCAAAACGAAAAAATGGAATGAAAATTTAGTTAAGTAAGATTTTTTCCCGTCCGTTAAGACGGGAAAAAATCAAAAGGAAATTATGCTGCAGTACGGGCTGTATGATCGTAGATCTCTTGGACCCTTTGCAACTGCTCACTAGAAAGAGTTGGATCTTCTGTTCGATCCGCTGTACGTACAGCATGCAGAACAGTTCTTAAATCCTTAGCGCTTTCCTGACGTTTGCACAAGTAGTAGATGTTAGCTTTAAACGCATCGTAAAGCTCGGCATCTTCTTTGATAGAGCTAAGCTGCGCCTGTATAGCATCCCTTCCTTGCAACTTGAGAAGCTCCATGAACGTATGCATCTTAAGAGCATTCTGCTTGGCAATTTCGTCTTTTGCATGATGCCATTTTTCCCAGTAAGCCTTAGCCGTTTTTTTAGCGGCTCGCTCTATGATTTTATGTTGAGCATCGTATGCTAACTCATGTTCGTACAGAATGAAATCTTCTGCGCTAGGATCATTTGTGTAAAAGACATGATTCACATATTCGCCGCCAAAGTCTTTGCCATTATCTAAATGCAATTGCCATATGCTTCTAAACGGCATCTGAGCACTTTGCTCAAAATACTTAGCGCGCACGGCTTGGCGCTCTGCTTTGGGAAGTTTCTTAAACAGCTTAGTGACACGCTCGTCCAATTCCACATCCTCAGCTTCCCCTTGCGGCAATACGTTTTCGACACGCTCGAGATCTGGATGGTTTGCTTTCCACTTCCACTCGCGCTCATCGGTCTTCACGTAGCCATAGGCGCAGACACCTAAGCCCGTCACACCCATGACCATGGTCAAGATCAGCGGAAGCAGAGGAAGCGCGTAGCCCCATGTCAAACCTATCGCAACAACCATGGAAATGAACAAGACTGTTGCAATCACGGCGATAAACACCTTGTCATATTCGCCTGGCTTGGCCGAAGAATCCAATCCTGTCTTCCAGAAGTAGATATCGATCCCTGCCATCGCAACAACAAGCGCAACGGTCAAGATCATCATTGCAAGCGCCCAGCCTGGAGGCAATGCAAACAGTCCGATCGTTGCTACAGAGACGACCACGCCCAAGATCCCGATCACCACAAATGTACTGAAGATGACCAAGTTCTTGATCAGCGCTGTGCGCACCGTTTTTTCCAATGCCTCAGCTTCTGCTAGAGAAGCCGCCTGAACTTCTGGATTATCGGAAGTCAAGCGTTCAGCCAGTCCTTTTCTGTAGGCGTCTTTCACCTTTTCAAGGGCCTCGCCACCAACTGCGCGCTCAAAACGGGCCTCTTTGCGCGTCTGGCGGTGCTGCTCTTCCAATTTCAATCCGCAGATCTCCAAAGAAGAGAGGTTCAAAAACTCAACTTCTTGAGGCTTCAAGCCCATTTTCTCGCAATATGCGTTCAGATAAGCAGCTTTTGCTTCCTCATCTTGATCAATCGCGTCAAAGAGCGCTTCCACAACTTTCTTCATCTCAGAACGGCTGAGCTCTTTGCCTTGGAGGTTGCCCTCTTTTTTAAGCTGCTTTTGCCATGCGATGAACTGATCGGCAAACTCATTCAAGCACTTTTTCTTTAATCCCTGCTTGAAGCTTTCTTGCCTTGGGAGTCCAGCACCCTGCAGCTTATGCAGCTTATCGTGCGTGTCCGCATAAGCTTGAGCAATCAAAAATGGAACAGCGCTCTCTGTTTTGTTCAACCCGTGCAAGAACTTGCCCGATTGATACAGGTGGTAGCCGCCCCATACTCCGATGAACAGATAGAAAAGGCCGAAGAAGAAATTACCGATAACTCCGAGCGCAAATGTCACCTTGCCAAGAACAGTTGTTGCATTCATTGCTGTATTGACATTGCCGATCTCGCTTGCGATCATTGTGCCGCGATAGCCCAGATAAAATCCGCCTCCGATCCCTTGCGTGATACCGCGAAGCGTATCTAAGCTGCCATCGACCTTGCCTCCAAAATCTCCCACGCGGGAAGCTTTTTGGAAACGGTCCCAAGCTTTGAAAGCCGCATAAAATCCCATGAACACGTTCTCGCCGGTCGTCACCCCGATCGCTTGGTAGACAGGATCTGTCCCTAAGTCGGCCAAAGTCCTTCCGAAATAGGAGATATCGGCCACGACGTCTTCTGTCGATCCTGCGCCTCCAGAGATCGGATAAGCAGTTGCAATGCTCTTTGCAGCTTGAGATGAAAGCATTCCCAAAAAGGCTTGCGCCTCCGGATTGGAAATCGGCGTAAACGGCGGAAGCTGCTCAACAGCGTGAGCATCTGCTATTAAAGGAGTTTGTTCGCTTGCTATTTGAAGGTAAGGAAGGACCGCGTCACGCGGTAAACAAATAGGTAGCCGCTTTGTTCCTGGCAAATATGAATCGACGTTAAGATGTCCCGAGCCAGTTGGTGTAACTGAACCATTCGGTATTTGATCATATTGTGTATTTGTTGCCATAGCAGCCC
>JAFEGU010000093.1 GCA_018239725.1 Verrucomicrobiota bacterium
GAGAATTGCGATCTGCTCTCGTTCTTCAATTTTTAAGCGCTTGTGTTTCATGACTTAACACTCCATGTAAAATCTGATAATTTACATGGTGCAATCGAAAGTTGACAGTAGCCTGTTAACGAATTTAGTTTCTTCTAAAATGAGATGGTTATAAAGCCTTTTCAAACTCGTATTCGCTGAGCACTTTGACCTTCAGCTCTTTTGCCTTGTCTAATTTAGAACCGGGATCTTCCCCCGCCACGACAAAATCGGTCTTCGAGCTGACCGAGCTGGAGACTTTGCCTCCCCTTTCTTTGATGAGCTGGGTTGCCTCAGAACGGGAATAGTTGTGTAATGTCCCCGTAAGAACCAAGGTCTTTCCTGAAAAGAGATGGTCTTTGCGACGCACGATCTTTGGAGCTTCCGCTTTTACGCCATGTTTGAAAAGAGCATGGATCTCTTTTAAATGGGCCGGTTTGGAAAAGTAATCGACGATCGATTCGGCAATCTTCTCTCCAACCCCTTCGATTTCGAGGAGCTCGTCAACGCTCATCTTCGCTAATGTGTCGATATCGGATGCATGCTCGGCTAAAACTTCAGCTGTGCCTTCTCCTACATACTTGATTCCGAGGGCTAAAATCAGCCTTGCGAGACTGACGCGGCGCGATTTGTCGATGCTCGTTAAGAGGTTCTGGATCGACTTTTCCTTAAAACCATCGAGCTGAGAAAGCTCTTTTTCCGTCAGCGTAAAGATGTCGGAGAGCGATTTGACAAAACCTTTGGTGAAGAGCTGCTCGACAACTTTTTCTCCAAAGTGGTCGATGTCCATCGCATCTTTGCTGACAAAGAATGCGATCTGTCGCATCCGCTGCTCAGGGCATTTTTCCGTGTTCGGGCATCGGACGGCAACCTCTTCTTCGCTGTGCTCGACAGGCGTTCCGCAAGAGGGGCAGCGGCGGGGCATTTTCCACGGATGGCTATCCTTTGGTCTCCTCTTATGATCGACGGAGACAACTTTAGGGATCACATCTCCCCCTTTTTCGATGACGACCCAATCTCCTACGCGGATATCTTTCCTCTCAACTTCTTCTTGGTTGTGGAGCGTAGCCCTAGCAATCGTGCTTCCGGCAACGAAGACAGGTTCGAGCTCTGCAACAGGCGTCAACACGCCTGTCCTTCCCACTTGAACTGTGATTGCTTCGATCCGGGTCAAGCCCTGTTCCGGAGCAAATTTATAAGCGACGGCCCATCGGGGGCTTTTTCCTGTCACGCCCATCTGGTCATGATAGGCCAACTGATCGACCTTAATGACAGCGCCATCGATGTCAAAGGGGAGCTTATGCCGCTTCTCTTCGATCTGATCGGCAAATGCCATGATCGCATCGGCGGAATGGCAGCGGGCCCTGTGGTGATCGTCAAAGACGGGAAGACCGATCTTTTTCAAGTATTGGTGGCATTCGAGCTGCGTGTCGACCGGAGCATTCTCTTCATCGCCAAAGCCATAGAAAACTGCGCTCAAATGCCTCTTTGCGACAAGGCGCGGATCCAACAGCTTTAATGATCCTGCTGCGGCATTGCGCGGATTGGCCCAGAGCTCTTCGCCGGCCTCCTCTTTTTCGGCATTGAGGCTTTGGAAGACCGCATGCTGCATGAACACTTCGCCTCTGACCTCTAAAACATCAGGAAGCTTAGAACCGCTCAGCTCAAGCGGAATCGAGCGGATGGTCTTCATGTTGGCCGTAATGTCGTCTCCTTTTTTTCCATCTCCTCGCGTTAACGCTTGGACAAACACCCCTTTTTCATAGATCACCGTAACGGCCACGCCATCCATTTTTAACTCGGCGCAGAAATCAACGCGGGTCTTTCCAAGAAGCTTATGCACCCGTTTGATAAAGTCTTCCACCTCTTCTTTTGAATAGGTGTTGGCCAAAGAGAGCATCGGATGGCGGTGGGCCACTTGTTTAAAGCCCTTCGAGGTCATCTCGCTGACCCGCTGAGTAGGAGAAGCAGGAGAGATCCATTCCGGATGGGCTTCTTCGATCGCTTCGAGCTGTTTCACCAGCTGATCATAAGCATAGTCTGAAATGACAGGTTTTGCATGCAGGTAATAATGCTTGTCATGCTTTTGGATCTCTTGGATCAGCTTGTGGTATTCTTCTTTGGTGTGGGTCGTACGGATCATAGGAAAAACAGTTTGCAGGTGTTATTAAGAAAGCTTCCCAACTATACTGCTGACGATTCAATCGTACAAGCGATTTTGGCTTTTGCGCTCTAATTTTAAAGTCCCAGAAGCAGGACATATGCGCAGCTGCATAAGTCCGATGCATGGGGCTTTAAAGGGGTTTGGAACAAAGCCCGCAATTAGGGATGCAAAAGTCAAAAGCGTCTCTACGATTGAAGTGGAAGCAGTATATAAGGAACGCCGCATACTGAGTCAACACCTCTAAGAAATTAAACTAAACGCGCTCCTCCATCACAAGCCACAATGGATCCCGTCATATGCGGATGATTGCTTACCAAGTAAATGACTTGAGCAACCTCCTCTGCTGTGGCGACCCGTTTTAAGGGATCTGCTTTTACAAAATGAACAAGTTCGCTTCGAGCATCTCCATAAAGAGGCGTATCCGTCACCCCAGGAGAGACAACATTGACCCGAATAGGAGCAAGCTCAACTGCCAGGCTTTCTGCCAGGGTGTTAATCGCTGTGCAGTTAACCGCAAGATAAGTCATTGGTCCACCTCGCTTATCAGCTGCAGCACCTGAAATCAAAGTGATCGCATTAAGCTCTTTCGAATATTGGGCAGCGTAGTGAATCACGTTAACCATTCCCCAATATTTTTCGAAAAAGAGCCTAGCCTGTTTAATTTGAATTTCTTTGAAGGAACCAATTGCCAAAGGCGTCGTTGCTGTGATGATGATCTGATTAAAGTCGTGTTTTTTAAAAAACTCCCGTACAACGCTTTCATCGGTATAGTCAAAGTGATTGGATCGACTCACGCTCATGACTTCATGATGATGCATTTTGAACAGTTCAGCTGTTGCCAAGCCAATACCTGAATTGCCCCCAACTACTAATATTTTTGCCATGATTTAGCCTCTCCTACCCATTGAAAATTGGCTCTAAAAATAGAACTGGACCTCGAAGATCATCGTTGCAAGGGGGCTTAAGGCAATCTCGATGCCCACGACCTTTTGCTCTGAATCTTTGATGATCTCAATATGCTCGGAGAGCTTTCCAGATCCGCCGTACTCAGCGCGATCGGTGTTCATCACCTCTTTGATCGAGGCGATATTTCTCAATCGGATGAAGTACTTAGGTTGGAAGCTAGGAGTGAAATGGTGGACGCAGAGCAGATACCTATTCGCCGCCTTGCGTAAATAGCTGAGGACGCAGTTTTGTTTGTCGCTGCAGTCGACCCACTCGAACCCGTTCCCATCGAAATCGTTTTCCCACAAAGAGGGGTTATCGTTGTAAAAGTGGTTCAAGTCACTGAAGCAGCGGTGCAGCTGGGCATGCCTCTCATGCTCCAGAAGGCTCCAAGGCAGCTCCTCTTTGCAGTTCCACTCGTTCCACTGTCCGATTTCCGCTCCCATGAAGAGCAGTTTTTTTCCAGGCTGGCACAATTGATAAGAATAGAGAAGGCGCATGTTAGCAAACTTCTGCCAATCATCGCCTGGCATTTTGGAGAGGAGGCTCGCCTTGCCGTGGACCACCTCGTCATGGGAAAAGGGTAGTAGAAACCTCTCAGAAAACGCGTAAACTAGACCGAAGGTAAGGTCGTTTTGATGGAAGGAGCGGTAGATCGGGTCTTTATGGAAATAGCGGAGGGTATCGTTCATCCATCCCATGTTCCATTTCATATCGAATCCAAGACCTCCCCACTCCAACGGATGGGAAACTCCTGTGAACGCTGTTGACTCCTCTGCAATCATCAATGCATGCGGATACCTGTCATGGACAACTGAGTTCAAGTGCTTGATGAACTCGATCGCTTCCAAGTTCTCATGCCCGCCGTAGATATTGGGGATCCACTCCCCTTTTGCCCTACCGTAGTCCAGATAGAGCATCGAGGCGACTGCATCGACCCGCAGGCCGTCGATGTGCATCTTCTCAAACCAAAAGAGGGCGCTTGCAATCAGAAAATTGCAGACCTCGAACCTGCCGTAATTGAAAATGTAGGTGTTCCAATGGGGATGGAACCCCCGTTTGGGATCTGCGTGCTCGTACAGGTAGCTTCCATCAAACTGCGCCAGGGAATACTCATCGGTCGGAAAATGGGCCGGCACCCAATCGAGAATGACGCCGATCCCTTCTTGATGCATGTGGTCGACAAAATACTGAAAATCTTCCGGAGTGCCGTAGCGGCTTGTCGCTGCAAAAAATCCAGTGACCTGATAACCCCACGACTCATCCAAAGGATGCTCCATCACAGGCAGCAGCTCGACATGGGAAAAGGCCATTTCTTTGCAGTATTTGGCCAACGCATGGGCAAGTTCTCGATAATTGAAGTTGTGTCCGCCCCTTTTTTTCCATGATCCGAGATGAACCTCGTAGATGTTGAGGGGATAAGAACCTCCCCGATGAAACCCCCTTTGCCTCCACTGCAGATCGTTCCAAACGTACTTGTTCACATCAAAGACAATCGAAGCTGTCGATGGACGGTGCTCGTTGTAGGTCGCATAAGGGTCGGACTTCAGCCGGGTATGTCCGTCTTGGGTATGGATCTCGAACTTATACTTCTCCGAGTTGCCGATCCCCGGCACAAATAACTCCCATACTCCGCAATAGCCTAAGTTGCGCATCGGATTGACACGGCCGTCCCAACAGTTGAAGTCGCCGACAAGGGCAACCCCTTTTGCAGCAGGCGCCCAGACGACGAACTTTGTCCCTTTGACCCCTTCATGCTCGCAGACCCTCGCTCCCATCACATCGAAGAGCTGGTAATGGACTCCTCTGGAAAACAGATAGCCGTCCATCTCCCCGAATGTCGGAGAAAATGCGTAAGGATCATGGCCGAGCATCCCGCTGTGGTGGTAGACGCGGTAATCGGTGGGTGTGACATCCTCGGGAACAGCGCACTCAAAAATCCCCAATGGATCGACACAATGCGCTTGGACGACCTTCCCCTTGACCTCGATATGGACAACCGAGGCGCCCGGCCGGAAAACGCGGATCACTTTCCGCCCTTCTCCCTGCGGGTGGAGCCCCAAGACTTGGTGAGGATGATGGATGAGCAATTCTCTTAGGCCTTCAATGCGCACATCGCTTGTCATATCCCTTCAATCCCCCTTCAAAAATGAACGGACAGCTTCGCAGAATGCTTGAGGGCATTCGACCGGAGAAACATGTCCTACGCCGCGGAACACGTGCAATTTGGCATTAGGAATTTTAGCAGCCATCTCTTCTGCGCTTTCAGGCGGACAAATCCGGTCTTCTTTTCCTGCTAGGATTAATGGCGCCGTTTTGATCTGCGGATACCAGCTCCTTGAGTCGAATTGCATCAGGGCAGCGTATTGCTTGGCCAGCCCTTCCGGCTTTGCAGGATTAGGATTTTCCTCTTGAAGCTGGACAAACAGCTTGCAAAACTCAGAGTTATCGATCAACGCATCGGAGAAAAGCCAAGGGATGATCACCTCAGCAAGCCTCTTTCTAGGAACTCCCTCTTGGAGCAAATGCAGATTAGCAATAAACATCGCCCTTGCAGCAGGCGTCAGCTTGACCAGCGATTGGGCTATGATTGTCTTTCCAATTTTATCCTTGAACCGATAGGCAAGCACTTGCACAACGGCCCCTCCCATCGAATGCCCTAGAACGGCTGGTCGATCGAGGTGCAATGCGTCGATGATGCCGACCACATCCTCTGCCATCGTTTCGATCGTAAACGTTTCTTTAACATCTTCTGTCCTGCCGACTCCTCGATGATCAAAAAGGACCAATTGAAAATCGCGGGCAAGCTCCTCCCGTATCCCATTCCAAAGGCTAAGGTCGCAGCTATAGCCTGCAATCAAGACAAGCGGAGGCCCTTTTCCATCGGTCTCATAGTAGATGCGCTCCTTTCCAATTGATAAATACGGCATGGTCCTTACAACGGGTTCGGTATACATCAGACATTACCAGAGAAACCAACAAAGTAAAACAATTTCTTTAAAGATTGCCTCCAATCAAAGCCCCCTGTTATCCTTGACTTCAGAAAAAGATGGGAGGCCTCCTATGAACGCACCGATTGCATCGATCTCCAAAAGAACCGGAGCCCTCGTCCATGCTTACCTGATCCTCCGCAAAGCCGACCAGATCCTCCTTCAATTGAGACAGAACACAGGCTATTGCGACGGGCAATGGAGCTTTGCAGCCGGAAAGGTCGAAGACAATGAGCCTGCCTCATCTGCCATGATCCGAGAAGCTCAAGAAGAGCTTGGGATCGGGATCGCAGCTTCCAATTTAAAAGTCGCCCATGTGATGCACAGGAAAACCAACCAGTTCAATGTCGATGTCTTTTTCGAATGCGACCGTTGGGATGGAAAGCTGGAAAACAAAGAGGCCCACAAATGCGCAGAGATGCGATTTTTCCCGCTCATTGCACTTCCTTCCCCTCTTGTCGACTACAACAAGATAGCCTTGGATTTCATTGCTAAAGGGGTCCTTTATTCAGAATTAGGATGGTAAAGATGATCTTGCAGAAAGAGTTCTACTTTGTCCGGCATGGCCAGACAGACCACAACATTTTAGAAGGAAAAGACAAAGGGGACCATCCTCATGATATTTCACTTAACGCAACGGGGAAAGCTCAAGCAGCTTTAATTGAGCCGATCGTAGCATCTCTTCCTGTTCAAACCATCTGCGTAAGCCCGACACAGCGGACGAAAGAGACCAGGGCCATAGCAGCATCGCGATTAGCTATTCCCCATTTCGAAATCGACGACCTCGGCGAATGCACGATGCTCACCTGGAAGGAGTTGGTCAAACTGGGCATGTACTCCCCTCTTCCCAAAGAAGGTCCTGCTTGGCACTTCATCGACCGTGTCCGAAGAGGCATCAACCACGCCCTATCGCTGCCAGGTCCTGCGTTAATCGTTGCGCATGGCGGAGTCCACTGGGCTACATGTTGTCTTCTCGGAATTAAAGCACACTCTTGGTCCATTGAAAATTGCGGCATCGTCCACTTTTCCTATACAGACAAGGAACAATGGTCAGCAAAGAGGCTTGCATGAAAGCTCCTTTCCGCTTCCATTTCAAGCTAGCTGACGCTAGCCAAAAACAGATGATCCAGGCATGGATCGCCCAAGAGCATGTCCACGAGTGGCTTCACGGCAAAGGGCTGCGCAACACATTGGAAGATTTAGAGAAGTTTTTTCAAGGAAGCTCCTGGGCAAAGCATTGGATCGCCTACGACGGCCAAACCCCATTTGCCTATCTGCTCACCTCGGAAAAAGGAAAAGATGCGATCACCCTCGATCTGTTCATCTGCGACCTCAACTATCTAGGTAGAGGGCTTGGCGTTCAATTGATCCAAGAGTTTGTCCTCAGCCAATTTTCTAATAAAAAAGAGGTCCTGATCGATCCAGAAGCAACGAACACACGTGCCATCCATGTGTACACAAAAGCCGGCTTTGAAACGACCGGAGAGTTCATCGCCTCCTGGCATCCCGTGCCCCACTTGCAAATGCGGCTGAAGACCGAAGTTCTGCTCAAAAAAATGAAGGGCTGAGATGAGCCTCATTGCCATTTTAAGCCAACAGATCGATCGGGAATACACCCAATTAAAACATCTGGTCGATTCCATCCCAACTTCTGCTCGATGTGAAAAAAAGATCAAAGGAACAGGAGGACTTGTCAGCGTTGCCGATCTGATCGCCTATCAGATTGGATGGGGAAAAGCGCTTATCCGATGGTACCAAGCGGGACTCAAAGAAGAAATGCCCGAAATGCCCGGCGATGGATTTACTTCTTGGAACTACACCCAGATTGCCCGCCATTTTTACCAAACCTACTGCTACTCTGGCCCAGAAGAGCAGAATGCCGTCTTCGCTCAAATTGTCTCAAAGCTTATTGCTATGACAGAAAAAGAGCACAAGATGGGACGGCTCGATCAAGTTGGCATTTGGCCCTGGTGCAGATTGCAATCGGGAAAAGAATAGCCGCTGAGCAAATGGATCATGGTCAACACCTGCGCCCCCTACAAACGTGCGCGGAATCTCATACGAACCTACCTTTAATTTTGGAGGAAAAGTGGACAAGGTCAATATTGCGAATAAGTTCAAACTGTTTGATGCCCATTGGACGCCGAAAATTCTTGGCGAGGTCAATGGCTCCTACGTAAAAATCTTCAAGGCCAAAGGGGAGTTCGTTTGGCACAGCCATGCAAACGAGGATGAATTTTTCTTAGTCATCAAAGGGCAGCTCTGCATCAAGTTGAGAGATAAGGAAATCGTTTTGAACGAAGGGGAATTTTTTATCGTGCCAAAAGGGGTGGAACACCTCCCCTATGCAAAAGAAGAAGTCCATGTCCTGCTGTTTGAGCCCAAGGAAGTGATCAATACGGGAGATGCAACTTCAGAAAAGACCGTCGCAAATCCCGAATGGATTTAAAAGGCAACTGCCTCTAGTGCAATGCCCGCTTAAATTTTTCACCGATGCCGATCAGCCGCTCCTTTGGTTCGTTGGAAAAGACGAGGCGTACATATTTACCGGCATCCTTGCCCCAGCCAATCATCGGCGTTGCTGCAACTTTTGCCTTTTGAAACAGGCTACTGTCAACTTTCGATTGCACCATGTAAATTATCAGATTTTACATGGAGTGTTAAGTCATGAAACACAAGCGCTTAAAAATTGAAGAACGAGAGCAGATCGCAATTCTC
>JAFEGU010000094.1 GCA_018239725.1 Verrucomicrobiota bacterium
CAACGCATAGAGATTTTCTAACGGCGGTAGTCATGACAGTGGCCTCTTTCAAAAAATTGAGGCAAAAGTTTACGAAAGAAAAATTTTAGTTACACGAGAAAAATGGCTGGCGGGAATTGCTGGTCTATCTGTTGACTTTGTGCGATTTGGGAAACTTCGGTCCTAATTGTTTTAAGGCGATCCAGTACCAAATTTTTAACAGAGCTGTTTTGTTCGATGGCGTGGAACAAGCGGGAGCATTCATTGTCCATTTGGACAGGTTCACGCATAATCTTCCGCATACGTTGGCAATCGCCAAATTGCAGGAAGAGCTCGGTCAATCGGTTTAAAGGCTGAGTAGGAGGGAATGGAATTGGCGTTGGTATAAATCCTGAACTGTGGACCGTTGATAAGGTAGCTGGTTTTGACATGTTTTTCCCCTTTTTTTGATTTTAGTCTCGATAAAAGCCGTATATTTTGCTTTTTCTGCTTGTTTCCATTCAATTCAAATATTCATCGGCATTGGTTTAAGGGGTGCCTGAGCGTCGTGATCTAGATCAATGGGATCTTATGCAAGTTTAGAGGAGTTCTATGAACAAGGAACGAAGAATGGTTAGCGGCCTTTCAGATAAAGGCCGCTAACGCGGATCAGATTACTGAACGTAGTTTTCAGAAATGGGCTGGCCGACTTGATCGTAGGCTGTGCCGCCGACTTTTTGGACAGCGCGGGCAAACGGCACATAGTTGCCTTCCGGATTATGCGCATGGTTGGTCTCATCCTTGAGAACGGCAAAGACGATTTTCTTAAAGCAGCCTTTGTATTCTTTTTCCAGGATCGACATGGTGAGCTCCGCGATATGCTCTGGCGGGTTTGCAAACGCTCCGCAGCCGAAGGCTCCGAGGATCAATGTGTCATCCCCATTAACATACGCTGCATGGATGCTTGTGCGTAATTTCTCTTCAGTTGTAGACAGGACATCGCCTTGCAAGCGTGGGTTCTCGGGGTTTGTGAAATCAAGCTTTGGACGGTTGAATGCAGCAAAGGTGCCGACGCTGATTGTGAGGCCCTCATCGGAGATTCGATAATCTTGTTCGAGGCCCATTCGGAACAGAGGCACAGATGGAGAGTAGACTCCGCCGAAAGCTCCTGTTGTCCTGTGAATTGGGTAGAAGTTTTGAGGCTGCACTCCATGGGATTCATGGTCAAGGATCAATGGAAGGTCGGTGCAGCGGAAAAGCTCTTCTTCTTGAGATCCGAAATGGCGCAGATACGCCCCTCCGGCGTGGTCGGAATTGGCTAGGTTCAATACATAGACTTTGTTCTGCTTATCCCGGGCCAGCTCATAAGCGATTTTAACACAGTTCATCGGGTAGACGGAAAATTCCGTTTTTGCAAAACGGGGAGCCTTCGGATCTCTAGATCCGCCGTTCCAGTAGAGTTTAGAATTTTCGATTGCAGCTGCATATTTCTCTTTTTGCCCGATGCGCGTGCTTAAGTTTTCTTTGACAACTTCGCGGCATCTCAGGTCTCTGCGGGCTCTGTGGGCCTCTGGAGTGAAATGGATGGTGCGGGAAAGAGTTGGAAGCATCTCTTTTAACACGGAGACTGCAATGTTTGACTGATGTTGGAAAGCGGGACGTGGATGGATATTGTAGAAAGCCACCCTTCCAAAGTTCTCGTGAGCGATCTCAGGTAGGTTATCTTGAGCTGGTTTTCCGTACGCGATCCAAACTTTAAAAAACACGGCTTCTGCAAGCTTCGGATAGACCTTTTCCAACTGAGCAAATTTTTCGAACGCAAGCTGGTGGTTACCAGATTCTAAGAGATCGATGATTTGAGAGATCCTGTCGGGAACTGTTAAATAAAGATGTTCGATCGCTTCCGCTTTTTCACAATTCAAAGAGGAAAACCCTTCCTGATTATAGAAGGCGACTTTGCCAAAATCAGGATGCTTATTGGTCGGAGATCCTTTTAATGCCCATAAGTTGCCATGGACTTGCTTGG
>JAFEGU010000095.1 GCA_018239725.1 Verrucomicrobiota bacterium
AACCAACTTTTGAAGTTGTTTGGGTATAGTTGTAGAGGAGTAAAGAATATGCATAATCCATTAAAAGAGATGGACACGAAGGAGCTTGAGCTTCCAGAAACCACATTTATCCGCGATATTGAAACGAAGGTTTTTCAGTCGATCGCCCTCCAATGCCTCTCTCAGATCGATGGGATCGAGCCGCTGGAAGGAAACCTGTTCGATAGCCTTCTCGGCAGAGACCGGCAAGAGAGCGTTAAAGGGATCCACGTTGAACAGGACCAGAAAAACCATTCGGTAAACGTCAAAGTCGAGGTCAACGTAGCCTATGGGATTTGCATTCCCGATAAAGCGGAAGAGATCCAAACAAAGCTTCTTGAAGAGATCAGCCAATTGACTGGGCTGCATGTTGGTACAGTCCATGTCGTCTTTAAAAACCTGATCTCGACTAAAGATGCTTCAGCGACGAAAGAAGCTCTCGAGGATGTGCTTGCAAAGCGGATCCATGCGACAGCTCAATCCGCAGAACGATACGGTGAGGACTTTTAAACCTATGCGCAAGGGCAATTTGCTGTTTTCTGCTGTACAGTTCATATTTGTCGTTGCCTTATTTCTTTTAGGCGGGCTGTTCATCGGCCTGCATTATACTCCCCATCTGAGAATGTCGATTGGCAACTTGATCATGGACCAAGCTGTCAACCTCAGTTTTTTAGGATATGTCACCATTGTCTGCGCGTTGCTTCTGTGCATCGGTTTTTATGTCATGCACCGGGGCGCCTACTTCCGGATACGGATGGATGCAGGAGATGTCATTGTCGAGCCTAAACTGATCGAGGGATTGGTCCAAGACTATTGGAAAGAGAGGTTTCCTGAAAAAGAGCTCAAGACCGAGGTGATTTTGCGCGGGTACGAACAGATTGAGGTCGTTGCTGAAATGCCTCAAACTGAATTAGCGGCAAGAGAAGTGCTGCTTCCTGAAATTGAAAAAGAGCTCGGCTCTCTGCTTTCCGCCCACTTAGGATACCGCCGCGAATGGATGATGACCCTCATCATCAAGTAGCTAAGTCGAGTTAAAGAAGCAGTTTTGCAACTGCCTCTAAAGATAGGTTCTCGATGCTCCATTGGATTGAAAGGAAGTTCCAACTTACGGCGCGCCGCACGACCTTTCGTCAGGAATTAGTCGGCGGGCTGACCACATTTGCTACGATGGCCTACATCATCGTTGTGAATCCGCTGATGCTTCAGGAGGCTGGGCTCAATTTCTCTTCCGTCATGTTCGCCACCATTTTGACTGCAGCCTTTGCAACCCTGTGCATGGCATCGATTGCTAATTATCCCTTTGCCTTGGCACCTGGCGTCAGCATGGCTGCCTATTTTACCTACTCCGTCTGTCTCGGACAGAAAGTCCCTTGGGAAACGGCATTAGGCATCGTTTTTTTTGCAGGAATTGCCCTATTTGTCTTGTGGGCGTTCCGTCTGCGAGAGCTCATCATTGCCGCCATCCCTAAAGCTTTGCAGCTCGGCACGACGGCTGGTTTAGGACTATTTCTTGTTCTGATCGGATTAAAGAACGGAAAGGTGATCGTATCCCATCCCGAGACTTTAATGGCGCTTGGCAATTTATCGTCGCCAGAGACCCTCCTCTCTCTTTTAGGCGTTTTAGTCATCTCGGTCCTGATGGCGTTGCGGGTCCAAGGAGCGATCTTGATCGGTATCCTAGTCAACTGGATCCTCGGTCTTATTTTTGGGATATCGGTTTGGAAAGGGGTGGTGTCTTGGCCCAACTTTGCAACGGATACATTCGGCGCCCTCCACTACAGCACTGTCTTCCAAGAGGGAATATGGATGATCATGCTTTCCTTTATTTTCATCAGCCTTTTCGATACAGCGGGATCTTTGCTTGGACTTTCCCACCAAGGCCATTTTCTCGATAAACAAGGCAACCTTCCACGGTTGCGCAGGGCCCTTTTGCCCGACGCTCTTGGAACAATTGCTGGGTCTATGTCTGGCACCTCCTCTGCGGCTGTGTACATCGAATCGGCAGCAGGCATCGCAAGCGGTGCCCGCACAGGTTTGAGCATGATTTTTGTGAGCCTCTGCTTTCTGGCCTGCCTTTTCTTTGGTCCTTTGGCTTCTTCGATCCCTCTGTTCTCGATTACTCCAGTTCTTGTTGTAATTGGCTCCCTGATGCTGCGTGCCTGCATTCATATTGATTGGGAGGATCCGACCGAGTTCATCCCTGCTTTTATGACGCTTATTGCGATCCCTTTCACATTTAACATTGGAACGGGGATCGGGATCGGCATGATCTTTTATCCCCTTTGCAAGACCTTTGCAGGCAGATGGCGCGATGTCCATTGGTTCGCTTGGGTCCTAGCAGCTCTCTTTGGTTTGAAGTTCTTTTATCAGCCTTGATCGCAACGCTTCGTATACAGCAACTTACCTTCATAAGAGTGCAATAGGGTTAAAGAGATCTAAAAGACAGATGTGCAACCGATTGTATTTAATTGATTTAATTTGCGCAAATTAACAGCAATTCCCGCCAGCCATTTTTCTCGTGTAACTAAAATTTTTCTTTCGTAAACTTTTGCCTCAATTTTTTGAAAGAGGCCACTGTCATGACTACCGCCGTTAGAAAATCTCTATGCGTTGAC
>JAFEGU010000096.1 GCA_018239725.1 Verrucomicrobiota bacterium
CCAGTTGCGTGCACGCATCTAGAACTCCTTCGTTTGTCTTGCTAGGACGACAAAGGAGTTTCTTTATTTTAGGGGATTTTCCTCAACGATTCTCTATAGAATTTTTCAACACAGCCTTATACACAGGGAATTTTATATGGCACATTCAATTTCTCAAGATACTCCTTCAGCAGCGTTGCCACAGTGTGCAATAAACTGCTTAAATGCTCTTGGAGCTGCAGGTTCAGTTGCTGGTTCAGTTGCTGGTTCAGCAGGCATTACAGCATTAACTAGCGCAGTTTTTTCAATAACCAATCCGATCACCGGAGCTGTTTTTGGCGCCACATATACTGTTACTTCGCTGGTCACCAACGGGATCTGCAACTATACAGGGTGCTCTGCAAATAATGGACTTTTAAAAGCAGCCCAATGCGGACTTTCCATTATTCTATCGACAGCAGCAGCATGGGCTCTTTGCAATGCTATTGGCATGCCCATTACATTTGCTGCAGCAGCTGTATTGACAGCAGTAAGTGCAGCTGTCGTAATCGGCGTTAGTTTAGCAGTTGGAACCGTTATCGGATGCGGTGTATTGGCGTGCTTGGCAGCGGAGCAATTGATCCTGAACAAATTATCCAACGATTAACCGATGCTCTAAATGCTCAAGAAGAAGCAGCAGCTACCTAAGCCGTAAATGAAGTAAATCTTCTTTCATGAAGCCCTTCTTTTCATCAGAAAGAAGGGCTTTTTTAATTCATCCATCATTACATTATCAAAACAATACACTTCAAAATGATTACTAAAAATAAAGATTTCACATCCAACTATCTAGACAATTTACATATAGAATCATAAAATTTATCCGATTTTTCTTTTAATGAAGGGATTATGATGACACATGCCATTTCACAAGATCTATCTGCGGAAAAGCTCTTGGAGCCGTAGCCTCTATTGCCGGATCAGCGGGCATTACAGCCTTAACTAGCGCAGTCTTTTCTATTGCCAATCCCATGACTGGTGCTGTTTTTGGTGCGACATCTATGACAATCTCCTTGATAACCAACGCCCTCTGCGAATATGCAGGCATTGAGACAAATCATATTTTAAAAATTGCCCGGTACGGACTTTCTATGATTCTTTCGACAGCGGCAGCCTTGGCCCTCTCCAATGCCATTGGCATCCCCATAACATTCGCTGCAGCAGCTCTATTGACAGCCGCAAGCGCAGCTGTCGGCATCGGTGTTGCTTTAGCAGTTGGAAGCATCCTCTGCTGTGCGACATTGGCTACCCTTTCAGCCTTAACTGTATCAGGTTCAATTGACAATGAAACGATAGGAAATTTTTTATTTAATGCTCTAGCACAAGCAGGCCTATTAGAAGGATTTGATGAAGTGTCCGTGAACGATACAGATGATGGATATGTTCCACTCTAATCGATTTATAAATATTTTATTCATAATACACGAACTTTTTGAAATTTTAGCAAAAAGCAAACCAACTAATAAACAGAAATAAAAAAATGCATTTAGTTTGACTTGCAATTAACCTGTGAATATAATTGGGCGATTTTTAACATTAATTGATTTTTAATGGAGAAACAAAATGTCATATGCCGTTGAACAACAGCCTACGTCATGCGCGAGCCAAGTCGCGACTCTAGCTTTTCAAACAGGCGCCGAAGCTGCAATCGGTGCATTAGCAGCCGC
>JAFEGU010000097.1 GCA_018239725.1 Verrucomicrobiota bacterium
CTGCAATCGTGCTTAAAAAACCCGTTATTGCAACCAATGAACGACGAACAAAATCCATAGCTTTTCCTCCTCTTGATGATCCATTCAAAAGGAACGCTATCATTGCAGAAACGAATTTGTCAAACGATAAGGTAGCTTCCTTAGAGACTGTTAACGAATTTAGTTTCTTGCGAACAGTTCATCAAAAAAATTTCGAGCAGCTTTCCAAGCGCGCTCCGCGTCCGTTGGACTGTAGAGCATCCCCGATCGGGCATCATTAGCGCTTGGATTAGCAAAAGCATGCATCGCACACCCATACACGTGGACCTGCCAATCGATCTTCGCAGCATCCATTTCCTTCTCAAAAGCTCTTAGCTCCTCTCGGCCTGCCACCGGATCTTTGTAGCCATGCAAGACCAAAACTTTTGCCCCAATCGGCTTGGCAATCGATGCAGGAGGCGGAGCAAAATGGCCATAGATGCTGACCGCTCCCTTCAGATTAACCCCGCTTCGTGCAAGATCGATCGCGCAGCCACCTCCAAAGCCCATTCCCACAGCAGCAATCCGATCTGCATCGACATGAATCAATCTCGATCCAGTCTCAAATCCCTTGACGACCCTTCGCTGCAACAACGCGCGATCTTCAACAAACGGCCTTTTCAATGCCGCGTTTTCTTCCTTCGAATGGCCTAAGACCCCTTTTCCATACATGTCCAAAGCAAAGCAATGATAGCCCCATCCAGCGATCTCTTTGGCCTTGTCGCAGACAAACTCATCTCTTCCCCTCCAAGCATGGCAAAGGACCACCAAGGGACGCTTTTGCGCATCTGCAAAGGCTGCAAACCCTTCGAGTTCGACACCGTTGTCTTGATAGGAGATCGTTTCTGTAAGCACGATAAAACCTCCAGGCTTTGCTAATGTTTGGTCCCAGCTTGAACGATATTAGAAAGCACGCTAGCTGCGGTCACTTGCGCGCCTGCACCCGGCCCTCTGATGACGACTGGATTTTTGGAATAGCGTCGAGAGCGGATCGAAGCAATATTATCGGTATCGCTTAGCGAATAGAATGGATGGTCCTTGTTGACAGCTTGCAACGAAAGAGCTGCATGGCCATTTTCTAATGTCCCGATAAAACGGAGAACTTTGCCATTCTCCCTTGCGTGTTTGGCAAGATCTGAAAACTGTTGATCGCAGGCCCGCAGCCTTTCATAAAAATCAGAAACGGAACGAGCTTCAAAGCAGTCGGCTGAGAGAAATTGTTCGACAGAAACATCTTCCATTTCAAGCGCGCAGCCAGACTCTCGAGCTAGAATGAGAAATTTTCTTGCCATATCCAGCCCATTGAGATCGTCTCGCGGATCTGGCTCCGTATACCCCTTTTGCTGCGCTTGGCGCAGAATCTCTGAAAATGGAACCGTTCCATCAAACGTATTAAAGAGGTAGCTTAAGGTCCCCGATAAAATCCCTTCCAGCTTGACGATCGAATCTCCAGCGCGCTGCAAACCCTTGATCGTCTGAATAAATGGAAGGCCGGCTCCCACGTTCGAATCATACAAAAAGACCGCATCGTTCTCTTTTGCCAATTGTTAAAGGACGCAATAGCTTGAAAACAAACTGGAATTCGCCTTCTTGTTCGGAGTGACGATCGATATCTTCGATTGTAAAATGCCCGCATAAGAGTTCGCGACCGCTTGGCTCGCTGTGCAATCGACAAACACAGAATGGGGCAGCGCGCA
>JAFEGU010000098.1 GCA_018239725.1 Verrucomicrobiota bacterium
GCGACATAAATGTCCTTCAACACATCGGTCTCTTTCTTCATCTCGAGCCCGATCACACCATGTCCGCCGCGGCGCTGTTCGCGGAATGTATCGATAGGCATCCGCTTGATGTAGTCGTCTTCTGAGATCGTGATGATGACTGGAAGATCTGGAATCAGGTCTTCGATATTGAACTCCCCTTCCGCAGCGATGATCTTGGTCTTCCGGTCGGAAGCATGGTGCCTCTTGAGGTCGTTCAACTCGTCTTTAATGATGCCGCGCACCAACGATTCGCTTGCTAAAACTGCACGGTAGTGGGCGATCTTAGCAAGGAGCTCTTGGTATTCCGATTCGATCTTTTCTCTTTCCAAGCCTGTAAGCTGGTAGAGGCGCAAATCAAGGACTGCGTTTGCTTGCCGCTCTGTAAAGTGGTAGGTCGCCATTAATTGGGCTTTGGCTGCATCGCGGCTCTCGCTGGCTCTGATCAGCTTGACGACAGCGTCCAGATGGTCTAGCGCTTTTAAATACCCTTCTAAAATGTGGGCGCGCGCCTCAGCTTTTGCAAGCTCGAAGCGGGTGCGGCGGCGGATCACATCGATCCGGTGATCGATCCACGCTAAGATCATCTGCTTGACGTTCATTACGCGGGGAAGCCCCTTGTCGAGCGCAAGCATGTTGGATCCGAAGGTCACCTGCATGTCGGTGTAGCGGTAGAGCTGGTTGATCGAAACATCGGGGATCTCGCCCCGCTTCAGCTCGAGGACGATCCTCATTCCATCTTTGTCCGATTCGTCGCGGATATCGGAAACGCCTGGAATTGTCTTCTCATTGACGAGGTGGGCAATCTTTTGGATCAGGTCGGCTTTGCTGATGTTATAAGGGATCTCATCGATGACAAGGCGCTGCCTGTCCCCATCTTCCTGATCTTCAACGCGGATCACGCCGCGCAAGATGATCTTGCCCCTTCCTGTATAGAATGCTTCTTTGACGCCGCGGTAGCCGCAGATCACTCCGCCTGTTGGGAAGTCGGGAGCTGGCATCACTTGCATGATCTGTTCGATGGTCGTTGCTGGATCATCGATCAACAGAGTGGTCGCAGAAATGAGCTCGCCTAAATTATGGGGCGGGATATTGGTCGCCATACCGACAGCGATCCCTGAAGAGCCGTTGCAAAGCAGGTTAGGAAACTTCGCAGGAAAAACAGTCGGTTCCGTTTTCGTCTCATCGTAGTTGGGAATGAGGTCGACCGTGTCCTTCTCCATGTCTTCCATCAAAGCGACAGAGGCGTGCGTCAGGCGGGCTTCCGTATAACGC
>JAFEGU010000099.1 GCA_018239725.1 Verrucomicrobiota bacterium
ACCTCAAAGTCCTTGTTGCTTTTGGCGTTTGGCATTCCCGGGGACGGTCCTTGTGCCAAGGCCCTTTAAAGCCTCTTGCATCGAACGTATGCAGCTGCGCATACGTTCTGCTTCAGAGGCTTTAACCTCGTGCCGCCAAATCCAAAATCAACGAGGACTTTGAAGTGTCAGCAGTATATACTGTGCGCGCAGTTATAGGTCACATCCAAGAATAAAACAGGTCGAGATCGACGTTGGCGCCAGTGAGCACGCAAACAATATCCCCTTCCTGCTTTCTAAGATCGGGCTTGAAGAGGAGTCCTGCCACAGAGGCTGCTCCTGAAGGTTCGACGATCAGTCCCATCGCATCGTAGAGCATCCTCATCGCGGCCTTGATCAGTTCATCGCTCACAGTTGCGGCCTCATCGACGAGCTGCTGCAGCACCGGCCAGTTGAGGCTGCCAACTTGAGGCGCGCGCAGTCCATCGGCGATCGTATTGATCCTGTCGAGGGAGATCGGTTTTCCTGCTTGACGCGAGAGATAGTAGTCATTAGCGCCTTCTGGTTCGATCCCGACGATATGGACGGCTGGATTAATCGCTTTAAACGCGGTCGCTGTTCCTGCCATGATCCCGCCGCCGCCGATCGGACAGAAATACTGGACGATCGAAGGTAGTGTTTCAAGGATTTCCAAGGCAATCGTGCCTTGTCCGGCGATCACATCGTTGTGGTTGTGCGGAGAAAGGGGAGTCAGCCCTTGCGAGGACGCAAGCTTTTCGACTTCGGCCTGTTCCTCTTTTTGCGTCGGTCCAGCAAAGATGAGAGTGGGCTTATATTGGGCGGTCTTCTCTTTTTTGATCTGTGGAGCATTTTCCGGCATGACGATCGTCGCAGGGATATGCAGTTTAGAACTCGCATAGGCAAGCGCTTGAGCAAAATTTCCTGATGAGCGTGTAACAACGCCTCGTTTTTTGCCTTCACTGGATAGGTTCAGCAGAGCATTGAAAGCGCCTCTTGCCTTAAAGCTGGAAGTCGTATGGAGATTTTCGCATTTGAGATAGATCTGGGCCTTACTCTTTAAGCTCTCTTCAAGGGCAAAAGCCCGGATCAGCGGGGTCTTGCGGATGTAGGGGGCAATCGTTTTCTTAGCTTTTTGGATGTCGGCAATATGCATCATAACCTAAACTTTTGTTAAGGAATAACTGAAGCAAAAGTTTGGGTTATTATTCAACCTTTTCAAACTGGCATTGGTCTAAGGACAAATTGAGCATGAGGACATTGATGTGGGGCTGTCCTAAGATTCCAAAGGCTTCGCGGGTGGTCTGCTGCTGGACGAGCCTTGCAACCTTTTCTTCCGAGATGTTGCGAGCCTTGGCAATTCTGGGAATTTGCAGAAGGGCATTGGAGATGCTGATATGCGGGTCTAGTCCGCTGCCCGAAGCTGTGACAGCATCGATCGGAATGTAGACATCAAGAGGAACAAGGTTGAACTGCCGGTATTGTTCAGCGCGCTGTTCGACTGCTCCAATCAGCTTGACTGAAGTTTGAGGGAGGTTGCTGGCTCCTGATTGGACCGCGTCATACCCATTGGGGCCCGCATAGGAGGGACGAGGGTGAAAATAAAGGGCGCTTTGAAAATTCTGTCCGATCAGACTTGAGCCGATGACCGTTTGGTTTTTAGGATTGAACAGCAAGCTTCCGTTGGCCTTAAAGGAGAAGAAAGTCTGGCCGATCAGAAAGACCGCTAAAGGGTAGATGCCGCCTAGGAGGATTGTCAGAATAACCATGATGCTGATGGAGATCTTGAGGGTTTTATTCACAAACAACATGATTGTCTACTCCAAGATTTTCAGGGCTGCAATCGCCATATCGATCGCCTTTATTCCGATAAAAGGGAAGATGATCCCGCCAAGGCCGTAGATGGCCAAGTTCCAGTTCAAGGTCCTCGACAATTTGCGGGGGACCAGCTTGACGCCGCGGAAGGCAAGGGGGATGAGAAGGACGATGATCAAGGCGTTGAAGATCACAGCGCTCAAAATTGCCGAATTATTCGAATGCAGCTGAAGGAAGTTGAGTTTCTTCAGCAAGGGGAAGGCTGGGATCAGGATCGCCTGCAAAATCGCAAAGTACTTCGCGACATCGGTAGCGATGCTAAAGGTCGTCAACGCTCCTCTGGTCATCAAGATCTGCTTTCCGATCTCAATGATCTGAAAGAGTTTGATCGGATGGGAGTCCAGATCGATCATATTGCCCGCTTCCTTGGCAGCTTGGGCGCCCGAGTTCATGGCTACGCCGAGGTCGGCATGTGCAAGAGCGGGCGCATCGTTCACGCCATCGCCGGTCATAGCGACAAAATGGCCATCTTCTTGTAGTTTTTTGATGTACTGCAGCTTTTGTTCAGGTGTTGCGGAGGCCAGGAAATCGTCGACTCCGACTTCAGCTGCGATGCTCTCTGCTGTCACAGGGTTGTCCCCTGTAATCATGATTGTTTTGATCCCGATGAGCCTGAAGCGGCGGAACAGTTCGGGAAGTCCTGGCTTGATCTTGTCTTTGAGGAGGATGAGTCCTAAAATTTCTTCTCCCTCTGCGATGGCAAGGGGCGTTCCTCCTTGTTCAGAAAACCGTTTGGCAACGGCCTCCATGTCAAGGTTCAGCCGTTTTCCAGTGAACGCCTCGATTGCATCGACTGCCCCTTTGCGGTAATACTGCTCCTGGGCATCGAGTCCGCTCAAGCGGGTCGTTGCGCTAAAAGGGACAAACTCTGAGTTTTCCAGTGGCTGGTGTTGTAAATGGGGGTATTTTTCTTCAAGCAGCTCGATAACGCTCTTTCCTTCTGCAGTGGAATCGAGATAGGAGGTGTAATAGCAGGCCTTGATCAACCTTGCCACACTCTCTTCTGAATGGACATCGCCGGCTTGGTAAGGATAAAGGGAGTAGGCATGGCGATTGCCAAAAGTGATCGTCCCTGTTTTGTCGATCAGGATGACATCGATGTCGCCTGCTTTTTCAACCGCCTGTCCGCTCATCGCGATCACATTGGCTTTCATGAGGCGGTTGATCCCTGCGATCCCGATCGAGCTGAGCAGCCCTGCGATCGTCGTCGGCATCAGGCATACAAGGAACGCGATCACATTCGCGTAATAAAATGTCGCATGGTAGTAATACCCGAAAGGGATCATGGTCGATATGATAATGATGAAGATCAGTCCGAGGCCTGAAAGAAGGATGGTGAGGGCAAGCTCGTTATGCGTCTTTTTCTTTTGGGCCCCTTCGATCAGTTCGATCATCTTGTCCAAAGACCCTTCGCCTGGATTGGAAGAGACTTTGACGATGATCTGATCGGAGAGCACTTTGGTCCCTGCTAGCACAGAGCCTTGCTCGGTCCCCGATTTTCGGATGACAGGCTGCGATTCTCCGGTCACGGAAGATTCATCGATCGTCGCTGTTCCCGAGATGATCTCTCCGTCTGCTGGGATCGATTCGCCAGCTCGGATAAGGATCGTGTCCCCCTTTCTAAGTTCATGATAGTTGACAACGGTTAAGTTTCCATCGATTCCGTACCGGTTGGCAAGCATGCGGGTCCGCATCGATTTCAAACTTTCTGCTTGCGCCTCGTTACGCAATTCAGCCAACGCTTCGGCAAAATTGGCAATGAACACCGTTATCCACAGCCAAAAGCTTGTCAAAGCTGACATGTCGTGATGGGATCCGATCACACCTAAGGCATCGAACGTGACGAGGATAGCCCCGATCTCTGTCACGAAGATCACAGGGTTGCGGAACAAGCTGAATGGATTGCATTTCACAAAGGCCCGGTAAGCTGCTGTGATCAGGACTGTCGGATGAAAAAGATGGAAGGAGTGGTGTTCTGTGCGTTTCAAGAAAGCACCTCATAAATCAAACGGAAATATTCATTGATGGGCCCAAAGCATAACGAGGGGAAGAAGCTCAATGCTCCAAACAGGAAGATGGTGCCGATGATCAAGAGGACAAAGGTCGCTCCCGAAATGGGAAAGGTGGCTTCCGATGGCGGATGTTTTTTCTTGGCTGCAAGCGATCCGCTCAAAGCTAGGATAGCGCATGCGATCAGAAAACGTCCTGCAAGCATTGCACCTGACAGAGTCGCGTGGTACCATGGCGTGTTAGAATTGAGCGAAGCAAAACAGCTGCCATTGTTCGTTGCAGAAGAGCTGAATGCGTAGAGGATCTCAGTGAAGATGTGGGGCTTGTTCCTGCCTAGTTCAACTCCTCCCCAGACCGTTAGGCAGCTGGCAGCTGTCGGCACAAGAATAGAAAAGACGATGATGAGAAGCGGCGTGATCGCCATTTTGATCTCGAAAGATTCGATCTTCTTGCCGAGATATTCGGGGGTTTTTCCGACGATCAAACCTGCCACAAAGATCCCGATGATTACGATCGCGATCATGTTGTAGAGGCCCGATCCCACTGCGCCAAAGATCATTTCGCCCACTTGCATGTTTTCCAAGAGGATGACGCCTGACAAGGGCATAAATGAGCTGAACGAACCATTCGAAGCGCCGCACGACGCAGCTGTCGTCGTTGCGGAGAACAAGGTCGTATCGATCAGGTCGAACCGTTGCTCTTTCCCTTCGAAATTACCTTGGGCGATGTCGATATGGAACTTTTGAAAGAGGGGGTTGCCTTGGCTCTCAAAGTAGGTGATGGCAAATAATCCGACTAAGAACAGGACCAACATCGTTCCAAAGAGGTACCATCCATGCTTTTGGTTCTGCACCGATCTTCCGAAGAAATAGGTCTGAGCACTGGGAAGCAGAATCATGGCCAGTGTCTGGAGCCAGTTGGAAAGAGGCGTTGGATTTTCATAAGGATGGGCAGAATTGGCCTTCGTGAACCCTCCGCCGTTTGTTCCAAGGAGCTTGACCGCTTCTTGCGATGCGATCGGTCCTTGTACGATCATCTGCTCTGATCCGCTTTCCAAAGTTTGGGCCTTGGCATAGCCGTTGAAGTTTTGCGGAACGCCTTCAGAAACGAGGACCACCGCAAAAACAAGAGCTAGCGGCAGCAGCAGATAATATGTCAACCGTGTTAGGTCGACCCAGAAATTGCCGAGCGTTGTTCGAGAACTTCTTGAAATGCCCCGGACAAGCGCTGCTGCGACCCCGATCCCTGCCGCGGCAGATGTGAAGTTTTGGACTGTCATCGCAAACATCTGAGAAAAGTAGGAGAGAGTTGTTTCAGGGGAGTAGCTTTGCCAATCGGTATTGGTGATGTAGCTGATCGCGGTACTCCAGTTGAGGCCTCCTTTTACAGAAGCAAACCCTTGCGGATTTAAGGGCAGAATGGGCTGCAGGAACAAGATCGCCGCAGTAAAGAGCATACCCATGAAGCAAAAGATGAGAAGGGAAAAAAGGTACTGTTTCCATGTCTGTTCCTGCTCAGCATCAATCCCGCAGAGGCAGTAGGTGAACCTTTCAAGAGGCTTGAGGAGGAACTCGAGCCCAGTTTTCCCTTTTGGGTCTAGGACATTGTACAGATAAATTCCGAGCGGCTTTGTCAAGATGGCCAGCAAGATGACAAAGAGGATGATCTGCAGATAAGCCGAATGGGTCATGCCGCCTCAAAATTTTTCAGGCCAAATAATCGTCGCAATCAAATAGAGCATGGTTGCGCCTGCAATGAGAGCTAAAATGATGTTCGAGTTCAACGCCGCCATCCTTTCGTATTCATGCCTTTTAGCCCACTCTATAGTGTAAAAAAATATCTTGTCAATTTTAACAAAGAGGAAAGATCCCAACAAAGCTTGACAGAATAAGAAAGCGATCGGTTATTATCCCGCGCTTTTCAAAACAAGGCACTCTGATGTCATCGCAAGTTACAAGCTGCAACAATATTCCCAATGAGGTATTGAGCCTGATCATGTTCAACTCCTTGGACGGAAGCTCCCTTTTGCAATCTAGATCAGTCGATCATCGATGGAAGGTAATCGCTGATGATGCGATCAAGCGGATATGGGCCCAGCATCGAACAGAGCCGGGAGCAATAGCATTGGGACTAGATATAAAGATGCTCGAAATCGAGAATATTGTTGCACAAGGTGATCCTATAGATAATGAGGCGTTGGGTTACTTGTTCTTGTTCCGAAAGCTGCATGACATTGTCAACACAGACTATAAGGTGAGCGGCCTGACTCGGTTTGGAATGATACAGAGTGGATTTATGCCTCAATTGCACCAGCATTTTAAGGACCTGGCACTACTAAGTCTCTGGGAACAAATAAGGGGGATCATTGATCCAAGACCGCATCAGGTGCAGATCTTGCCGCCATTATCAACCCCTTCTGAGGTTAGAGAGTGGATTTGCGATGTTCGCAATGCCCCTTTGTTGACAATGGTCGAGGTGGTCAATCTGAATGGATTGGGAATTTTTGCTCTTCTAGATGAAATCGGACTGTGCACGAGTTTAAAGGCGCTGCATCTTGCGAGTAATCGGTTGCGCTCCCTGCCAGCAACATTGATTCAATTGACGCAGATTGAAGTGCTGGACCTGCGCTTTAATCAGTTTACCGTTATTCCATCTCTCTTACAAAACATGCCGACTGGTTTGCACTATGCGATCGACGGCAATCCCATTAAGGAAAATGTAGAGATGCTAAGTTAAGCTGATGCAGGGATCAATTGTTTGTGTTGATCTTCTGGAAGCTGCGATGCCTCTTTTTTCTTAGTAGAAACGGCGTCGATGACTTCTCCCATTCCGATTGCAAGCGTATTGTTTGCAATGTGCGCTAACGCTGAACCCCATAGGCCAAAGGCGTAATAAAGCGGCCCTAAGACAAAGACACCGGCAATACTTGCCGTTACGGTATGCATGATCGCAGCTAAAGGATCATCAGGATGATTGCCTGCATGGGCAAGTCCGAAAATGACGCCGGCAACGACCATCGAGGCTACGGCTGCGACCGGCAGTTCAAATCCTGCGATTGTGATCACGGCAGCAGCAGGAAGGACGTAGGAAAGTCCCGCATAAAGTCCGCCTTGGAGGAATGCTCGGAATGCCAGTTCTTCGATGACGGGGATAGCAACGCAAGTGATGAACGGCGGGATGCTTTTGATGGCATCGGAATATTCGCTCTCTTCTTCTTCTTGCTTTTCTTCGATGTTCAACGCATAGATGACAATGTTAGTCAGGACCACATTGGCAAGCAGAGCCGTGACGCCGGCGGCGCATGAGACGAGGACTGCAGCAGGGAGCACTCCGGCAGCTGAAAGAGCGCATGCTCCTCCGAGCGCTGATGCAATGGCCCCGAGCTGGACCCATCTGTTGATTGTATCCCAATCAAGCTCCTGAACCTTTTCTGCAATGCTTGCGCAGTTCAATTCGGGCAATTCAAGCGAATAATGATTTGTAATAGCTGTCATAATGTTTTCCTTCTTAATTTAAAATCGATCGATTTTATTCTATTTGCGTGTAATTATCAATGATCTAATTATTTTATAGATGATGGTTTTTGTTAATTAGTTGTTTCGATGTGGGATGCAAAAACAGCAGGAATTAAATAAATTTATATATCAAATTTCGTTTGAATCCCAGCCCTGGATCAACTCTTAATTTTATCCTGAAGCCCTTAAATAGAGGGCGTATCCTGCCATCTTGTTATTTATTTTTTTTAAAAGAAGTTGAAAGGAGATTGATATCGATGGACGGTCGGACCTTTTGCCTACGAATCTGTGCTATTGACTTGCTGGCAACTCAATACAGCTTCATACGTCCCCAGTGAAAGTGTATTGTGGGTAATGTGCGCTACAGTGGAGGCCCATAGGCCAAAGGCGTAGTAGAGCGGCCCTTCGACAAAGATACTGCCAATTGACGTTAATGCGACCTGTGAGATCCTCGCAAACGGGTCATCAGGATGATTGGACCCATGCGCTAGTCCAAAGATGACTCCAGCTGCAACGATGGACACAACTGCTGCAAGAGGAAATTCGAGTCCTACGACTGTAATGACAGCCGTTGCCGGGAGAACATAGGAAAGGGCGGCATATAGCCCTCCTTGGACAAGCGTTCGAAAAACTAGCTCTTCGATAGCGGGAACAAGGACGCAGGTAAGGTATGGAGGGAGATTTAGAATCAATTGCTCAAATTCGTTTCTCTCTTGAACTGGAGTATTTGAAGTGCATCTGAAAATAATATGGGTAACAGTGCTGATGGTGGCAACGACGATCAAGCCGGTGGCTGAAACGGCGCAAGAAACAAGCACTGCGGCTGGTAAAATTCCTGCAGCTGACAACGCGCACGCTCCTCCGAGAAGAGCGGTTATAGCAACCAGCTGGATCCGTCTGTTCAGTAAGTGTGAATTAAACTCTTGGACTTCATCAATACTAGTGGAATTCAATACTGGCGATTCTAATGAATATTGATTTGTTACAGCTGTCATGCTGTTTCTCCTACAATTAAAAGCTGGCAAATTATTTCAGATGTGTTTTTTGTTTTTCAACGCTTTATTTATTTTAATTTTTTATTAAAATAAATTTTTTATAAATATTATAATTGCGTTTTTCGCTTAAGAGTCCTTAAGCAAAACCGTAATTAAAATTTTGATGTCTCAAACAGAATTTAAAGGTAGGAAATTTTTTTTACCGCTCGTTCTCTTTTTTTGCTAGAGGGCAGTAACAAAGAGATTGGATTGTAGAAAAATCCACAGAAACTGAATTGACGACAGGCCCTAGAAGAACGTGGAAAGGGGATCGACGTCAATGGATAGGCGCACCTTCTGTGGGAGCATGGGATCTTGGCGCAAGATATCGATCGTTTGTAAAAGCTGTGCAAACTTTTCTGCTTTGATCAGGAATTGATACCGGTGCCGACCTTTCACCTTCGCGTGTCCGCAGGGGACAATCGGCAGGATCTCGCAGTGAGGTGGGGCTGAAGAGATCAGTGTCTCGCGAAACTTTTGAGCAGTGTTGCGGCAAAGAGTTTCCACTTCACTGCTAAAGGTGAGCTTGATCAGATGAGAGAATGGAGGATAACTAAAGAGCTTGCGCACCTCGATCTCTTGCGAAAAAAACTCCTCATAGTTTTGGTTCGCAGCAAGTGCCATCACAGGATGTTCCGGCATCCTAGTCTGGATGATCACTTTACCGGCCATTGCGCCGCGTCCTGATCTTCCTGATACTTGAGTGATCAGTTGAAAGACGTGTTCGGAGGCGCGGAAGTCGGGAATTTGTAGGTTCCCGTCGGCATTGAGGACGCCAACAAGCGTGACAGAGGGGAAGTGGAGGCCTTTGGCGATCATTTGCGTGCCGATGAGGACATCGGCCTTACCGGAACGGAACTGTTTGAAAAGCATCTCATGGGAGCCTTTATGGCGCGTTGTGTCCGCATCCAGGCGCAGCGTTCTCACTTCAGGAAGGATCGCATGCAAGGCGCGCTCGACCATCTCGGTTCCAGCCCCTTTGAACTTGAGTCCTTCTTCAGATTTGCAGTTTGGACAGATGCGTGGCGGAGGGGAGAGGCGGTAGTCGCAGAGGTGGCATGCCAAAATGTTCTCGTTCAAATGAAAGGTCAGGCTCACATCGCAATGGGGGCATTCGATCACATGGGAGCAGCGGGGGCACATTTGGGAGGTGTGATAACCGCGCCGGTTTAGGAAAAGGATCGTTTGTTCGCCGATTTCAAGCCTTTTTTTCATCTCGTTGATGAGCGGTTCGGAAAAAAGGGTAAAGGCCTTGGCCTTTTGGAACTCGACTTGCATATCGACGATCTGGATCTCGGGAAGCTGCGCACTGTCAGCGCGCTGTTTAAGGGTGCTGAGCTTGTATTTTCCTATCAGGGCATTGTGGTACGACTCAAAGCTTGGCGTTGCGCTGCCAAGAACAACTGTTGCATTGGACAGTTTACCGCGCATGACGGCAACGTCCCTAGCATGGTAGCTTGGAGACTCTTCCGTTTGTTTGTAGGAAGACTCCTGCTCTTCATCGACGATGATAAGTCCCAGGCGGGAAACAGGGCTGAAGATTGCAGAACGGGCTCCAATGACGATCGGGGCCTTTGCTTGATGGATCTGGTGCCAGGCATCATGCCGCTCTCCTTCCGATAGGCGGTGGTGTAAAACGGCGATCTTTTCTTTAAAACGGCTCCGTAGCCTCTCGATGGTTTGGGAAGTGAGCGCGATCTCTGGAACTAAAAAGATCACCCCTTTGTTCAAGGTAAGGGCATGTTCGATTGCTTGAAGGTAGACCTCTGTCTTTCCGCTTCCCGTTACGCCAAAGAGCAGCTGCGCTTCAAAACGGGTTTCGCTTAAACTCTCTTTGATCCGTGCTAAAGCGTGGTTTTGTTCTTCATTGAGTCTTTTGGGCTTGGTCGGAAAGTACTCTTCATCGCTTAAGGCGGAACGCTCGATCTGGACTTTTCTGCTGCAGAGGAGCTTTTTTTTAATCAAGGTGTCGATCGGGCTGCGCGAAACATCGGCTTTTTCAAGC
>JAFEGU010000009.1 GCA_018239725.1 Verrucomicrobiota bacterium
GATTAACGTGCTGCCTAAGCTTTTTTCGAGTTTATTGATCCCTTGGCTGACGGCAGACTGGCTGACGTGATTGACCTTTGCGGCAGCGGAAACGCTGCTGCTGCGCACAGCATCGCAGAAGTATTTCAAGTAGATGAGGTTTAAGTGTAGCTTTTTCATAAGTTCTGCTTATGGAATGCTTCAATAATATTAATTATGCTTATTCTGGTCTAGTGATTTAAGATGGGATTATCTTTAAACGATGAGGTGTCGATGTCAACGGAGAGTTTTTTATCCTTGTTTGCAGCTAAAGAGGCAAAGCGGTTCAAGTTAAAAGTAGGCATCCTTGCAGTGATCATCGAAGAAGGAAAGGTCCTTCTTCTCCGAAGGTTTCAAACGGGGATCGCCGATGGAAAATACGTTGTTCCGATGGGAGGCCATGACGGGAAAGAGCCTTTGACCCAGGCATGGATCAGGGAAGCAAAAGAAGAGGTCAATATCGATGTAACACCTGAAAATGTCTCCGTTTGGCACGTGATGCACCGTTATCACCCCATGCCGCAAGGGTTGTCCTTTGAACAGATCGATCTTTTTTTTAGGATCCACAGCTATGAAGGTTTGATTCAGAACATGGAAACGGACCGGTGCGATGAGCTTGCGTTTTATCCTTTGGACGATCTGCCAAAGATGACCGATCCCTTTATCTGCCATGCATTGAAATGCATCCAAGAGGGGCAGTTTTATTCTGAGTTTGGTGTTGAAGCAAAATGTTAAGAACATGGATGGCGCTATTAACGCTGCATTACTGTTGTGAAGGAGTCGTTATGGAAGTCGAAAGCACAATCGAAGAGCTCTCATTGGACATCATTTCCTATGATGCGTTCAAAGAAAGAGATCCTGCAGTGCTGGATATTCTGGAAAAGGCCTTGCATCAAAACGGAATTGTTGGGATCAGAGGCGTTCCTGGCTACAGGAAAGCGGTCGATCAATTTATCCGAACCGCTAGAGAATTTTCCTCCCTTTCTGAAGAAGTGAAAGAGTGCTATGCTCCCAATCGGGAGCTAGGAGAGATGTTCCTCGGATATGAAAAGGGGAAAGAGAAGTTCCAACGTCCTGATGGCAGTTGGGCCATCGACGAATTAAAAGTCTCCTACTACGGCTTTGTTCCATACAGCCCTCTTAATAAATGGCCCTCCGAAATCGATTTAAGAAACCCATTTCAAAAGCTGGGGCAGATGATGTCGGAAATGGGAGAGGCTGTCATGAAGGTAATCGGGATGATCGGTCCTGAAACCGGAATTTTTATCGACGGACTGCCTCGTGTAGGACGGATGCTCTACTACAGCAAAAGCATCGAAGGAATTCCCGATAATCCCTTTTGGTGCGGC